>NZ_WSPD01000030.1:0-36645 GCF_026319105.1 Enterobacter sp. HSTU-ASh6
GCATCCCAGGGCATAAGCGACTCCATAAACGGGTTCTTATGCCTTAGTTGTAAGTGTCTACCATGTCCCCGAACAAGTGTTCACTATGTCCCCGGACCGTACACCCGGAGGGAGAGGGGACGATTACACCCTCTCCCTCTGGGAGAGGGCCGGGGTGAGGGAAAATTACAGCGCCGGTTTAAACCCCTCAAACCGCGACCCTTTATAACTCAGCGTCCCTTTCTCCCCCACCGTCAGTTGATGGTACTGCGGCGCCTCCAGGCGGAAGGTCATCTCCAGACCGCCCGTTTCCGGCTTAAAGCTCGCTTCATAGCGCATAGCGGTACCCGCCGGCGCGACCTGCTGTTGCCGCGAGCGGCGGTCGTTAAGGGGTTTCTCGCGTTTGTTGCTCACAATCACGCGCTTTTGCATCAGTGGCGCAGCGTCGTTATCCGCCTTTTCGCGGCGCTGTTGCACAAAACGGAACGACGCGGCAATAACGATAATCGCCACCACGATAATGAAAAACAGCGGCATCTTGCTCATTCAACCATCCCATAAGATTATGCGGAATTCAGGATACCCTGCCTTCCCCGCCATTGCCAAACGCCCGCCCGCGTCACTACACTGAATGAGAAACTGATTATTCAGCCTTAACAGATACAGGGAGTTAATATGCTTTGGTCATTTATCGCTGTCTGTTTTTCCGCATGGCTTTATGTCGATGCGTCGTACCGTGGACCCACCTGGCAGCGCTGGCTGTTTAAACCCGTCACACTGCTGCTGCTCCTGCTGCTTGCCTGGCAAGCACCGATGTTCAACGCCATAAGCTATCTGGTCCTCGCCGGACTGTGCGCCTCCCTGATTGGCGATGCCCTGACCCTGCTGCCGCGCCAGCGCCTGCTGTATGCCGTGGGGGCGTTCTTCCTGTCGCATCTGCTGTATACCATTTACTTCGCCAGCCAGATGACGCTCTCGTTCTTCTGGCCGCTGCCGCTGGTGCTGCTGGTGATTGGCGCCCTGCTGATTGCGGTGATCTGGTCGCGTCTGGAAGAGATGCGGTTGCCGATCTGCACGTTTATCGCCATGACGCTGGTGATGGTATGGCTGGCAGGTGAACTGTGGTTCTTCCGCCCAACGGCCCCGGCGATGTCCGCATTCTTCGGTGCGGCGCTGCTGTTGATCGGCAATATCGTCTGGCTGGGTAGCCACTATCGCCGCCGTTTCCGGGCAGATAACGCGATTGCCGCCGCCTGTTACTTTGCCGGGCACTTCCTGATTGTGCGTTCCCTGTATATCTAAATAACGCTTGACTCTGGAGTCGACTCCAGAGTGTATGCTGCGGTTAATGAGAAAATTATCATTGCCGGAGACTGCCATGTCGACTCCAGAAATACCTAAAAAAGTTCCTCAATTCTCGGCGCTTAAGCTCAGCCCGGTGCCGTCGAAAGACGACTGCTGCTGCGAAGGCGCGTGTGAAACGCAAACGCAGCCGCTGCCCGAAAGCGGAAACCGCTACAGCTGGATCGTCAACGGTATGGACTGCGCCGCCTGCGCCCGTAAAGTTGAAAACGCCGTGAAACAGGTTCCGGGCGTGAGTCACGTTCAGGTGCTGTTCGCCACCGAAAAACTGCTGATCAGCGCCGAAAAGGACGTCAGCAAACAGGTGGAAGCCGCGGTCAGCCAGGCCGGTTACAGCCTGCGTAGCGAAACCGCCCCCGCGGAAAAAACGTCATCCCTGCGCGAAAATCTGCCGCTTGTTACGCTCATCATTATGATGGCCCTGAGCTGGGGGCTGGAGCAGATCAACCACCCGTTTGGCAATCTGGCATTTATCGCCACCACCCTTGTCGGGCTGTTCCCGATTGCCCGTCAGGCATGGCGTCTGATGAGAAGCGGCAGCTGGTTTGCCATCGAAACGCTGATGAGCGTGGCCGCCATCGGCGCGCTGTTTATTGGTGCGACGGCAGAAGCGGCAATGGTGCTGCTGCTGTTCTTAATCGGTGAACGCCTTGAGGGCTGGGCTGCCAGCCGGGCGCGTAAAGGGGTCAGCGCGTTAATGGCCCTGAAACCGGAAACCGCCATCCGCGTGGTAAACGGTACGCGTGAAACGGTCGCCATCAGTACGCTCCGCCCGGGCGACGTGATAGACGTTGCCGCAGGGGGCCGTCTGCCTGCGGACGGTGAGTTGCTCACCACCACGGCAAGCTTCGACGAAAGTGCTCTCACCGGGGAGTCCATTCCGGTGGAACGCGCAATGGGCGAAAAAGTGCCTGCGGGCGCCACCAGCGTCGATCGTCTGGTGCAGCTTAAGGTTCTTTCCGAACCGGGCGACAGCGCCATAGACCGTATCCTGAAGCTGATTGAAGAGGCCGAAGAACGCCGCGCGCCTGTCGAACGCTTCATCGACCGCTTCAGCCGTATCTACACCCCCGCCATTATGCTGGTTGCCCTGCTGGTTACCGTCATTCCCCCGCTGTTCTTTGGCGCGCCGTGGGAGGGTTGGATTTATAAAGGGCTGACGCTGCTGCTGATCGGCTGCCCGTGCGCGCTGGTCATCTCCACCCCGGCGGCCATTACGTCCGGCCTGGCGGCGGCGGCACGTCGCGGCGCGTTGATTAAGGGCGGCGCGGCGCTGGAGCAGCTGAGCCAGGTTGAACAAATCGCCTTCGATAAAACCGGCACACTGACCGTCGGCAAGCCGCAGGTTACCGGCGTGTATCCGCAGGAAATCAGTGAAGATGAACTGCTGACACTGGCCGCCGCCGTTGAACAGGGTTCCACTCACCCGCTGGCGATGGCAATTGTGCGTGAAGCACAGTCGCGAGGATTAACTATCCCGGCGGCGACCGCGCAGCGAGCGCTGGTAGGGTCAGGGATTGAGGCCACCGTTGACGGTAAAAAGGTACTGATTGTCGCGGCTGGCAAGTCTGCTAATCCAGAGGTCGAGGCGTTAGAGAAAGCCGGGCAGACGGTTGTTGCCGTCATGCTGGACGGCGTCGTGAAAGGCATTCTGGCGCTGCGCGATACCCTGCGTGACGATGCCAGAGAGGCCGTGGCGGCGCTGCATCAGTTGGGCGTGCAGGGTGTGATTTTAACCGGGGACAACCCTCGCGCGGCGGCGGCCATTGCCGGTGAGCTGGGACTCGAGTTTAAAGCCGGCCTGCTGCCTGCGGATAAGGTCAGCGCGGTGACGGAGCTGAACGCACACGCACCGCTGGCGATGGTCGGCGACGGGATTAACGATGCGCCGGCGATGAAGGCATCCACCATTGGCATCGCCATGGGCAGCGGTACCGACGTGGCGCTGGAGACCGCTGACGCGGCGCTGACCCACAACCGCCTGACCGGGCTGGCCCAGATGATCGCGCTTGCGCGGGCGACGCGGGCCAACATCCGCCAGAACATCGGCATCGCGCTGGGGCTGAAAGGGATTTTCCTGGTCACCACGCTGCTGGGCATAACCGGATTATGGCTGGCGGTGCTGGCGGATACCGGGGCAACGGTGCTGGTGACGGCAAACGCGCTCCGGCTGTTGCGTCGCCGGTAAAAAAACGCCCGGTGGCGCTAACGCTTACCGGGCCTACATGTCCTGCCAGATCACAGGTCGGGTAAGGCGAAGCCGCCACCCGACTTTTTTATAAGAAATAGCTCATCGCCAGGCCTAAAAACAGCACCAGACCGACGTAGTTATTGTTCATAAACGCTTTAAAGCAGGCGTCACGTTCACGCTTCGCAATCAGCTTCTGCTGATAAGCAAACAGCAGCCCCGCCACCAGCACGGACCAGTAAAACGCCCAGTTCAGACCGTTGAGGCGACCGATCGCCACCATCAGCGCCAGCACGGCAACCTGCAGAATCCCGATGATCAGCTTGTCGTGACGGCCAAACAGAATGGCGGTGGATTTGATGCCAATTTTCAGATCGTCGTCGCGGTCAACCATCGCGTATTGGGTATCGTAAGCCACGGCCCAGAGAATGTTCGCCAGAAACATCAGCCAGCAGCTGAGCGGTAAGGACTCACTAACTGCCGCAAACGCCATCGGAATCGACCAGCCAAACGCCGCGCCCAGCACAACCTGCGGCAGATGGGTGTAGCGCTTCATAAACGGATAAACCCAGGCCAGTGCCAGCGCTGCCACGGAGAGCAGAATGGTCATGGTGTTCAGGGTTAACACCAGCAGGAAGGAGAGCAGCACCAGAACAACGAACAGCACGCGGGCCTCTTTCCCGGTCACCTGCCCACTGGGTAACGGACGCCCGGCAGTCCGTTTGACATGGCCGTCGAATTTACGGTCGGCATAGTCATTGACCACGCAGCCCGCCGCACGCATCAGCCAGACCCCGGCAACAAACACGCCAAGGATCCACAGCGGCGGCACGCCTGGCGTCGCCACCCACAGCGCCCATAAGGTCGGCCACAGCAACAGTAACGCGCCAATAGGTTTATCGGTACGCATTAAGCGGTGATAAGCCAACAGCTTATTCTGCGTCAGGCTCCACTCCATTTTTTCTTCCTCTTAGTACAACGGTGATGCCGGTAAAAAAAGCTCCGTCAGAATTAACGGTTTACCACTCAGGCGAAGGCGGGAACGACGCCCCCACAGTTCGGCATCACGACCAATTTCAATAAAATCCCGGGTAAGTTCAGACGAGGTGAAGAGGTAACGCCCCAGCGGCGTTTTCCCCAGACGCTGCAGCGCCAGCTCGGGCCCGGAAAGGGTGGACTCGGGTACTACCGTCCGTCCGGCAAGCCACGGTTCACCGTCAGCACAGAGTAAAATTTCACGCAGCCAGTAACGAGGCTCCTGCGGCAGCAGCGGCAGTTCGCTGGCGATCTCATCGCCAGAGACAAACCCTTCCTGAATCAGGTTCACCGTGACCGTTTTCCCCTGCTGCTCAAAACGTTTCGTCATGGAATCTTCCAGCAACAGCCAGTCAAGCTGCTGCGGATCAAGCGCAGGGATGTGGTCGAAATAGCGCAGCGCACGCAGTTGCGTTAGCGCGGGGTGTGACATGCCAGACTCTCCGATACATAACGTACTGGCATTGTATCGCAGAAACGCGGATTGAGGGGGGCCAAACGTTATTTAACGATCACGATCGCAACAAGGGCGCAACAACCTGGACGAGACGAAAAAAAGTGCGCCCACTCAGGCGCACTAAACTACTAACAAATCAGCACTGTGGGGAAACGGTTACCCCTTGCCTTTTACACTGCTGATAAAGGTGGAACGGGCAGTGGTTGAACCTAAACGTTCGGCTTCATCAAGCAGTTTCAGCGCTTTATCGACATCGCCGCGCTTCACCGCCTGCTTAATGGCGTTGTTGAAGTACTCTTCGGTGTCGTTCAGTACCGGCTCAGCTTTCTTCGCCGGGGCCGGCGCTGCGGTCGCTACCGGTGCGGCTGCCGTGGCAGCTGGCGCGGCATAGACAGGTGCAGCGGTATTCCCCACGGTCACCGGCCCTGGGCCAGAGGAGCCAAACAGTGGGCCAACGAGTACGCTGGAGGCGCTGTTGGTGGAGACTTTCAGTTTGATCAGGCCATCAGTGGTATGACGGGCAAGCGGGTCCGGAATATCCGGAACCGAGTTGCCGGTGCCTTTCGCATAGGCTTTCGCCGGGTCAACCAGCTTTGTGGTCTGCTGCAAATCTTTCTCGGTGGTGAAGACCAGCACGTAAATTTTTTGCTGTCCCAGGGCTGGCGTCAGGCGCATCACGCCTTGCAGGCGGTCTGCACTCATCACGCCAGGCTCCTGATAGCTAAAGTAGCTGCTCGGGAAGAAAGCAGAAGGCGTCAGGTTTTGGTCCAGAATCAGCACGTTCGGCGCAAATACGCTGGTCTGTTTGTCCACCTCACTGGTTAACGTCAGGGTCAGTTCACCAATATTGGCTGGCACGCTGTAGGCGGCAACCGGCCCGGTGATCCCCGGCACGTTCAGCTGTTGTCCGCCTGTAGAAAGCTGGGTGGATTGCGTTTTGGATTGATCAACCGGTGTCCAGGTCAGTTGCTGGAGCGCCGCCGCCGGGATAGATGGCGCAGCGCTGGTATTTTGTGGCACGAAATTCACATCTGCCAGGGAGACCGCCGGAACACAGGCCATCAGCCCCGCAGAGAGGCACAGCGCGACGAGACTTTTCTTCATTTTCATTGTTATTACCTCTGATAGCGTGAGCACTGCGGTGGCCAGGCAATAGCGCGCAGCACCCTAAGGATAGAGGGGCTTTCACCCCTCTTTTTAGGTCATTACGTCAGGTCTAACGAATTACCACCAGATTTCCATCTGGGCGCCGAAGGTCCACTCATCGTCGTCGCCACGGCTGAAGGTTTTCGCGGAAGTATCGCTGTACGCTACACCAGGGGTGTAGGCTGCACCGGAATCGTTGTTCGCATAACCCCATTTCTCATCCCACTTCGCGTAGGTTGCGAAGACACGGATAGCCGGACGAGACCAGATGCTGTCGCCTGCCTGCCATTGCTGTGCCAGGGTGATTTTGTACTGGCTGTTTTTGTCGTCAGTTTTCTGAGATTTGACGTTGTCGTAGCCCACTTCCAGCAAGGTGCTCATGATCGGCGTCCATTTGAACATTGGACGAACACCCACGGTCCACCACTCGGTACCGTTGTTGTTATCACGATCGATGTTCTGGTACATACCGACGTACATCAGGTCCCAACGGTCTGCCAGGGTGATTGCACCGTGGTCCAGCACACGCCACATGGAGCCATCGTTATCAACGCTACCGCCCTGTGGAATACCTTTGCCGTTAGAGGTCATGGAATCCGTACCGTACTGCAGTACGAACTTGTTGAAGCCCTTCATCATGCTCTGGGTATGTTCAGCAGTGAACAGCCAGCCATCTTTAGAGGCGCCAGGCTGCAGGTAGTAATCGTCTGGAATGTTGGTGTGACCGTAGTCAACACCCAGTTCCAGCGTACCGCCCGGGTTGGTTTCCAGACCAGCTAAACGGACGTCGAAGACATCGTTTGGCACGATACGATCATAGGTACGGTCGCCGTTAATATCGCGATCGGCGAAGGTGCCGGAACCGCCCGCTTCAGAAGAACGGGTGGCGGCCAGGGAGAGCTTGCCGAAGCCCAGGTCGATGTTTTCGATACCCGCACCAGGACCAGAAATATCCCAGTAGTAGAAGTCGATCATATGAACGTCATGACGCTGATAGAAGCGCTTACCGGCCCAGATGGTGGAGCCTGGCAGCCACTCAATCAGGTTTTTACCCTGCACGTTAGCTTCACGGAAGGCCGGGCTGGTGGCTTCCCAGTCATTCTGCTGAGAAACGGAATACGCGACGTTGGTGTCGAAGTAGAAGCTCTTATCGCCCTCTTTCCACACTTCCTGGCCCAGTTTCAGCTCGGCGTAGGTCTCACATTCGTTACCGAGACGGTATTTACTTTGAGCACCTGTTGCCTGGAAGCACTGCTGTTCACCGCCACTCCCGGTCCAGCCAATGCCGGAACGAGCATAACCTTTAAAGTCCACGGCGCCTGCCTGGGCAGACAGGATGCCTGCCGCAACGGCGATTGCCAGAGGGACTTGTTTGCGCAGAGTAATCATCATTCTATCTCCTGAGATCATTGCTTTTCTTTGAACACTTCACCTGTCGGTTTCGTGTCTTCTTTTGGGATTGCTTAAACGCCTGGCTCTTTATGCAACCGACGACATGCAGTGCCATCCTCACGGAACAGATGGCAACGCTCTGGCGGCAAGCCGATAGCGAATGTGGCACCCTCTTCTACCAACACCACGTCGTTCTGGCGGTAGACCAGGTTCTGACGGATGGCGGGGATCTGGATATGAATCTGTGTTTCGTGACCAAGCTGTTCGACGACCTGAACCTCACCTTCCAGCGTCACATCGGCGATGTGGCTCGGCAGTAAATGCTCAGGACGAATACCGAGGGACATGTTTGCCCCCACCTGTACGTTGGCGCTGTCGACCGGCAGCCACACCTGCTGGCGGTTTGGCAGCTCCACCTGTACCTGTTCAATGGCTGTCGCGGTCACTTTAACGGGCAGGAAGTTCATCTTTGGCGAGCCAATAAAGCCCGCAACAAAGCGGTCTGCCGGGTAGTGATAGAGCTCCAGCGGTTTGCCCACCTGCGCCACGCGACCGGCATCCAGCACCACAATTTTGTCCGCCAGAGTCATCGCTTCGACCTGATCGTGGGTGACGTAAATCATCGTGCGGCCAAGACGTTTATGCAGACGGGAGATTTCGATACGCATCTGGACGCGCAGGGCGGCATCCAGGTTGGAAAGCGGTTCATCGAGCAGAAACACGCGCGGTTCGGCGACAAGGGTACGGCCAATCGCCACACGCTGACGTTGACCGCCGGAAAGCGCTTTCGGTTTACGCTCCAGCAGGTGCGCCAGCTGTAACACTTCCGCCACCTGGGTGACGCGCTGGTTAATGACCTCTTTCTTCGCGCCGGCCAGCTTCAGACCGAAGGACATGTTCTCGGCCACGGAAAGATGGGGATAGAGTGCATAAGACTGGAACACCATCCCGACGCCACGTTCGGCGGGTGGGATGTCGTTCATTCGGGTATCACCGATCAGCAAGTCGCCGCTGGTGATGGTTTCAAGACCGGCAATCATACGCAGCAGAGTTGATTTACCGCAGCCTGATGGGCCGACAAATACCACGAATTCACCTTCGTGGATGTCCAGATTGATGTCTTTCGACACCACAACATCGCCCCAGGCTTTCGTTACATTACGCAGCTGTACGCTCGCCATGCCCTTCTCCCTTCGTTACAACCTGTCACCGACAGAAACATTCAAGATAAGTTCACTATGGGGTATCCATTACTTTCCTGAATCCTCCACCCCCCGGCTTTTTTATGGGGGAGGAGGCGGGAGGATGAGAGAGCAGGCTCTGCGACCGTCGCTGGCGGGGTGAGGCGAAATTCGTGAAGCGGCCTGCAAAATTCAGTGTGTTTTTATGTGCGCCAGCACTCATAACTTAAATTTATGCAACAGAGATCACACAAACGGGGGGTGGGGCGTAGGGGTTGGGAGGATGGAAAGAGGATGTCAAATAAGGAGACTGAGTCACGTTGAACCACTGAAGTCATACCACGAGACATCACCAAAAAGGATGGCAGATATGAATATCAAGACTGGCGCACGCGTTTTCGCATTGTCCGCCCTCGCAGCAATGATGGTTTCCGCACCGGCGCTCGCCAAAATTGAAGAAGGCAAGCTGGTTATCTGGATTAACGGCGACAAAGGCTATAACGGCCTGGCCGAAGTGGGTAAAAAATTCGAGAAAGACACCGGTATCAAAGTCACCGTAGAGCACCCGGACAAACTGGAAGAGAAATTCCCGCAGGTTGCGGCAACGGGTGACGGTCCGGACATTATCTTCTGGGCACATGACCGCTTCGGTGGCTACGCACAGTCTGGTCTGCTGGCTGAAGTCACCCCGGACAAAGCCTTCCAGGACAAGCTGTTCCCGTTCACCTGGGACGCCGTTCGCTATAACGGCAAACTGATCGCTTACCCGGTTGCGGTAGAAGCCCTGTCTCTGATTTACAACAAAGACCTTGTACCTAACCCGCCGAAAACCTGGGAAGAGATCCCGAAACTGGATAAAGAGCTGAAAGCGAAAGGCAAGAGCGCGCTGATGTTCAACCTGCAGGAGCCGTACTTCACCTGGCCGCTGATTGCAGCCGACGGCGGCTACGCGTTCAAGTTTGAAAACGGCAAATATGACGTGAAAGACGTGGGCGTAGACAGCGCTGGCGCGAAAGCAGGCCTGACCTTCCTGGTTGACCTCATCAAGAACAAACACATGAACGCGGATACTGACTACTCCATCGCAGAAGCGGCGTTCAACAAAGGCGAAACCGCGATGACCATCAACGGTCCGTGGGCCTGGAGCAACATCGACAAGAGCAAAATCAACTACGGCGTGACGCTGCTGCCAACCTTCAAAGGCAAACCGTCTAAACCGTTCGTTGGCGTGCTGAGCGCCGGTATCAACGCGGCCAGCCCGAACAAAGAGCTGGCGAAAGAGTTCCTGGAAAACTACCTGCTGACCGATCAGGGTCTGGATGAAGTGAACAAGGACAAACCGCTGGGTGCTGTTGCGCTGAAATCCTTCCAGGATCAGCTGGCGAAAGATCCTCGTATCGCCGCCACCATGGATAACGCCCAGAAAGGCGAAATCATGCCGAACATCCCACAGATGGCCGCGTTCTGGTACGCCACTCGTACTGCCGTCATCAACGCCGCAAGCGGTCGTCAGACTGTCGATGCCGCGCTGAAAGATGCACAGGGTCGTATTACCAAGTAAGCAGAAAAACGGCGGGTGGCGCTTGCGCTTACCCGCCCTACGACTACGGCACGATCCGTAGGTCAGGTAAGCGCAGCGCCACCTGACGATAAGTTTTCACCGTTGTAGAGGAAAAACCCCATGGATGTCATTAAAAAGAAACGCTGGTGGCAAAGCGACGCGCTGAAATGGTCAGCGATCGGTCTGCTGAGTCTGCTGGTGGGTTACCTTGTTGTTTTAATGTACGTACAAGGGGAATATCTGTTTGCCATCATGACGCTGATTTTAAGCTCTGCTGGCCTGTATATTTTCGCCAACCGTAAAACCTATGCCTGGCGTTATGTCTATCCGGGCGTGGCCGGGATGGGGCTGTTTGTCCTTTTCCCGCTGATTTGTACTATCGCCATTGCGTTTACCAACTACAGCAGCACCAACCAGCTTGCGCAGGAACGCGCGCAGCAGGTCCTGCTGGACCGCTCTTATCAGGCCGGCAAGACCTTTAACTTCGGTCTGTATCCTGCCGGTAAAGAGTGGAAGTTAGCGCTCACTGACGAAGCTAGCGGCAAATACTATGTCTCCGACGCCTTCACGTTCGGCGCCGAGCAGAAGCTGGCCTTAAAAGAGGCTGCCGCCCTGCCGGAAGGTGAACGTGCCAACCTGCGCGTCATTACCCAGAACCGTCAGGCGCTGACCCAGCTCACTGCCGTGTTGCCAGACGAAAGCAAAGTGACGATGAGCTCGCTGCGCCAGTTCTCCGGCACACAGCCGCTCTATACCCTGGCGGATGACGGCACGCTTACCAACAACCAGAGCGGCGTGAAATATCGTCCGAACAACGACATTGGTTTCTATCAGTCCATTACCGCCGACGGCAAATGGGGTGATGACAAACTCAGCCCGGGTTATACCGTCACCATCGGCTGGGACAACTTTACCCGCGTGTTCACCGACGAAGGTATTCAGAAACCGTTCTTCGCCATCTTTGTCTGGACAGTCGTCTTCTCGGTGCTGACCGTGCTGCTGACCGTGGCCGTGGGCATGGTGCTGGCCTGCCTGGTTCAGTGGGAGTCCCTGAAAGGGAAAGCGATTTACCGCGTGCTGTTGATCCTGCCCTATGCCGTACCGTCGTTCATCTCAATTCTGATTTTCAAAGGGCTGTTTAACCAGAGCTTCGGTGAAATCAACATGATGTTGAGCGCGCTGTTTGGCATCAAACCAGCCTGGTTCAGCGACCCGACCACCGCCCGCGCGATGATTATCATTGTGAACACCTGGCTGGGCTATCCGTACATGATGATCCTGTGCATGGGTCTGCTGAAGGCCATCCCGGACGACCTGTATGAAGCCTCAGCGATGGATGGCGCAGGCCCGTTCCAGAACTTCTTTAAGATTACGCTGCCGCTGCTCATTAAACCGCTGACGCCGCTGATGATCGCCAGCTTCGCCTTTAACTTTAACAACTTCGTGCTGATTCAGCTGTTGACCAACGGTGGTCCGGACCGTCTTGGCACCACCACGCCGGCAGGCTATACCGACCTGCTCGTGAGCTACACCTACCGTATCGCTTTCGAAGGCGGCGGCGGACAGGACTTCGGTCTGGCGGCAGCGATTGCCACCCTGATCTTCCTGCTGGTTGGCGCACTGGCGATTGTGAATCTGAAAGCCACACGTATGAAATTTGACTAAGGAGGGCAACGATCATGGCTATGGTACAACCCAAATCTCAAAAACTGCGCCTCCTCGTGACGCACTTAGGTCTGCTGATTTTTATCGCGGCGATCATGTTCCCACTGCTGATGGTTATCGCCATCTCCCTGCGTTCGGGTAACTTCGCCACCGGGAGCCTGATCCCGGACGAAATCTCCTGGGAGCACTGGAAGCTCGCGTTGGGCTTCAGCGTGGAACACGCGGATGGCCGCGTCACGCCGCCGCCGTTCCCGGTCCTGCTGTGGCTGTGGAACTCGGTGAAAATCGCAGGTATTACCGCGGTTGGTATCGTGGCGCTTTCCACCACCTGCGCTTACGCCTTCGCGCGTATGCGTTTCCCGGGCAAAGCGACGCTGCTGAAAGGGATGCTGATTTTCCAGATGTTCCCGGCAGTGCTCTCCCTGGTGGCGCTGTATGCCCTGTTTGACCGCCTGGGCCAGTATGTGCCGTTTATCGGTCTCAACACCCACGGCGGCGTAATCTTCGCTTATCTGGGCGGTATCGCACTGCATGTGTGGACCATTAAAGGCTATTTCGAAACCATCGACGGTTCGCTGGAAGAAGCAGCCGCGCTGGATGGCGCAACCCCATGGCAGGCGTTCCGTCTGGTGCTGCTGCCGCTCTCGGTGCCAATCCTGGCGGTGGTGTTTATCCTGTCGTTTATTGCCGCCATCACCGAAGTGCCTGTCGCGTCGCTGTTGCTGCGCGATGTTAACAGCTACACCCTGGCCGTAGGGATGCAGCAATACCTCAACCCGCAAAACTACCTGTGGGGTGACTTTGCCGCAGCGGCCGTACTCTCTGCCATCCCGATTACCGTGGTGTTCCTGCTGGCGCAGCGCTGGCTGGTCAACGGCCTGACGGCGGGCGGTGTGAAAGGTTAAGTTTCATTTTGTTATGCCACTGCAACCCTCAACTTTAGACGTATTGTATTGACCCAACTTGTGACTGTTGTTAGGCGCTCTTCGGAGCGCCATTTTTTTATTCTCGCTTAAGCCGCTTTGAATTACACAGCCAGAGGGTGATCACCAGCAGCAGGATCGCCGCCGAGTAGATCAGCACATCGAGGGGAGATTTATGATCGACGATGATCAGCCGCACTATCGCGGTGATCCCAATGTAGACAAAATAGCGTAGCGGGAAGTGAAAGCCTGACTGAAAATACTTCACAATCAGGGCGATAAATTCAAAGTAGAGAAAGTAGACCACCAGTCCTTCCACCAGCGCATATTTGCTGGTTTGCTCGGGGGCGAACAGCACATCCGCCAGATGCACCGTCTCTTTACCCAAAAAGACGACCAGTATCAGGCCAAGGCTCAGCAGACCGAGGTTCAGCACGGTCTGGAGAACAGTTGAGATAAACTCAACGCGCGGGCGAGTCAGGGATGTCATACAGCACCTCATTCTCCAGGGCGAGGTTCCTGTATAACGCAAAAATGTGACGTGGATCTATATTTTTTGTTTATATTTGATTCAACGGAGAGGATTCCCCTCACCCCGGACCGTACACCCCAAAGGGGCGAAGGGGAAAAGGAGGCTCCGAGCGATCCCCTCTCCCCTTTGGGGAGAGGGTTAGGGTGAGGGGAACAGGCATCAGCGGAAGTTAATATTCTTATCGCTCGTCATGTCGTACAGCTGGAACTTACGACCCAGCTGCTGACCGCCGTCACGCGTCAGCGGCGTCCAGCCAATGGCCGCGCGGCTGCGGGTTGGGCCTGACGAGAAGAGATCCAGCGGAATTGACACATACACCCCTTTGGTGAAGTCCCCTTCCCCGTATTCGTCCGGCGAGACGTTGGTGATGGTGGCGTAACCGCCCACGACCACGCCGCTGTCGAAGTGTTTAGAGATATCCAGCGTGCCGCCCTTATCGCCCGCCAGGTACTGACCGACGCTGGCTTTTACCAGCACATCAGGCGCAAACGACGGCGTCCAGTAGGCGGTCAGATGGCCCGTTTTGACGCTGTAGTCGGTGAACTTCATCATGTCCTGCGCGCTGCGCCAGTCACGCTGCTTGACGTAGTTGGCATCAATACCAAATGCCCAGTTGCTGTCCACCGGACGATACAGCACTTCCGCCCCCGCGCCGCCGTACATGGTTTCCAGGTACCCCCCGTAAACCTGGCCGTAGAAGCCGTTGCCAAAGTACTGGAAGTAGTTGGCCTGCAGGTTGTTCACGTAGGCATCGTTCTGCACATATTCACGCACGCGGGTACGCACGCGCGGCAGCGTCGAGTCTTTTGGCGGGTTGGTGTAGTTGAACTTGTCGTAGTTGTTGGCGATGTTGCCAAACAGGCTGCCGGTGGTCAGCAGGTGGTCGGTGAGCCACAGATCCGCCGTCGCCATGACCCCGAGCTGATACATGTAGAAGTTTTCCGGCCCGCCGACGGACTGGTTCAGCACCGGATCGATATGGAAATCAAAGCGCGATTTATCGATATACCAGCCCTGTTCGGTAGTGTCCGGCACGATCGGCTCAATGCGTTTTTGCACCAGTTCGGTTTCATGCCCCAGCGGTTCGCCTTCCAGATGGCGCTTGAGGCTGGCGACGTCCGTTTCCGTTGTCACCTGCGGCAGGTTGAGACGGTTCTCCGTCACGCGGATCGTACGGATCCCGTCCGGCAGATCGTTCATGATGATCCGGTTGGCGCGCTCGATCCCTTCCCGCGAGTCGCGATATTTCACCTGCTCACCGGTGACGTACAGCGTATCCCCTTTGACCTGAATTTTCGGATCGGCGAGGCCTGCGTTGTATTTCAGCAACGTCAGCTGGTTTGCCACCACGGAGTGCTGCAGGATCGCATCCTGCGGCTCCGGCTGGTATGCAGGCCGCGCGTTGTCATTGTAGTGCGGACGCATGTCGTTAAAGTTGGTGCGCAGCGTGAAGCCAAACATCACCGTATTGCCACGCTCGTAGCTGAGGTTAACGTCAGCCCAGTCAGTGACGCGATAAATGGCGCCGACGTTAAACTTGCTCTTCTGCTCAATCTTCCCGGCGAAATCCTGCGAGTAGTTATTACCTTCGTACTCCAGCTTCAGGCGCAGCGGCTGCCAGGGGGTCTGATATTCCACACCGCCAAACAGCGATGCCGGGCCGTGGAACATCTGGTCGCCATTGATGGATCCCGCTTTCTGATAGCTGTTATCGCGGTAGCAGTATTTATCGCTGTAGGAGCAGAACGGGTTGGTCACGTTACCGCTGGTGCCCAGATAGCCCCATCCCAGGCCGAGAGAGAAGTCGAACGGTCCCCAGGCTTTGCTGGCGACGACGTATTCCGCATCAAACAGACCGGTACCGCCGATATCACGCGCGCCAACGGAGACCTGCGGCATCCAGTAGCTCTCTTCCCACAGACGCAGTTTGACGTCGAAGGCTTTATCTTTGTAGGTCTGATCGCCAGAGAAGGACTCAACGCTGCTGTATTTTTTGGTGCGCACGTCGGTGTAGCGCAGCGTGGTTTCAAGCCACGGGAACAGCTGCACAGACGCCGAGTAGTAGCGATACTGGTCGTTATCGCGGTAGTTAAGGCTCAATTCACCTTCACGCGCCATTCGCGCGGTGGGAGTCTGCATTAAACCGACGCCACCGAAGTCTGACTGAGACGGGCCAATGGGTGCCGGATACGTTTCTGCGTGGCAGGCGGCGCTCACGCAAAGCGCCAGCATGCTGTAGAGATAGGTTCTTTTCATTATTCCGGTATCCGCTGAATCAGGGAGTGAAGGATATCGGCGTTAAGCCCGTCATAGGCCTTCGTCCAGAAATGGTCGGCAAAACCGACAAAAATCACGCTGCCAGGCGCAGGTTCGATATGGCGCTTGTTCCAGTAAGCAACCGGGGCTTTTTGCGTGTGCCCGTCCGGGTAAACCACCCAGGCGTAGCTGTTGTCCGCTCCGCTCAGCAGGCTTTGCTCGTCAAGATAGCTCGCCACATCGCGACCCGGCGTAAAAGGCTTGTTACCCGGGCTGCTGATCAGTCCGAAGACGGTAATGGTGGCAGGCTGTGCCGGTAGCCAGAGGGTGTAATCGCCTTCCAGCGCCGGGTTGCCGTTCTCCGACACCCGCACGTCATCCGGATCGAGATTGACCTGCAGCCGTCCTGTTATTTTCAGAGCCTGAAGCTGCTGGCGAACGCTGTTAATCGCCGCGGCGTCATCGCCGTCTTCCTGCTCCGCTAACCCCGTAAGCCTGGCGAGAAGCGCCTTGTGCTGTTGTTCCGCTTCAGCAGTCTTCTGGCGTTCAGCGATGACCGCACCCGGCCACCAGCTGTTTGCCAGGCGTGGCTGGCCGACGAGATCGATAAGATGACCGGCATTGGTCAATGTTTTAGGCTGCGTGCTCTCCGGGGTATAGACCTTCACCGTCCCGGCAGACCATGCGAGCGGTGTGGCAAAGCTTGCGATCAGCGCAACGCGAATAAGTGTTTTCATGATTTCGCGGCCTTGATCAGCGTGGTTTTGACCGGGAAGAATCCGGCGCCGAGATACTGCAGGGACTGGCGGATCTGCCCGTCATCGTCGATCCAGAAACGGTTATGCCAGGTGGCCTGATCGGTGACGACCTCTTCATCCAGCACGCGGACACGGGTTTCATCGCTACCCACGCTGACGCTGTCCGTGCCGTTCCAGCGGAAGGTCGAACGCGCCGTGGCGTAACGCACCTGCTTATGTTCGGTCCAGCCCATCGTACGCGTCCAGCTTGCGCCGTCGGTAATCTGGTTCGGTTTGATCAGCGGGTCGGCCGCGAGGTTATTGACCTCAAGCAGGTTATCGCCGCCCAACAGGGTTTTTACGATACGACCGTGCTGTGTCACGATGGTGGCCTGATCCTGCGTCACCCATTTCTGCTGCCCGTTTTCATCGAAAGCGAGCACCACAAACAGTTGCGGGCCATCGTTAAGCTGCATGTACTGGCTGGCATACGGCATGTTTTGCAGTTCGTCATCGGTCAGATGCACGCCCGGTGTGCCGAACATGCTCTCCCACAGTGAGTTTCCCAGCCCTTTGGTGGTGGCCGAGCACGCCTGCAACAGCAGGCAAATCAGGATGATCCCAGGTCGCTTCACGACTCTTCTCCGCATTATTGCCGGGTGGCGCTGCTCGTACCCGGCCTACAGGTCCCGAAGGCTACTGAAAAGCCAGAATAACCACACCGAAGTGTGGTTATGATTAAAACACCCGCTATTACTGGGTGCTGGTTGTCGTGGTGGTCGTGGTTCCGGTATTGGAGCCATCACCGCCACCGGTTGCCGCCAGCGCGACACCCACGGCTGAACTTACGGTGCTGGCGCTGGCCGCGGTAGAACTTCCCGCAGACGCAGACGTCGCAGCCGAACCTGCCGCTTCCCCGACCTGAACCGGAGCTGCATAAACAGATGTCGCCGCAAGCGCAGATATGGCAAAAATGCCATACAGTACTTTCTTCATAAGAATTTCCCTTCATTGAATGAATGGAGATTTGCCCAAAAAGAATTTCAGGCGGATTCGAGTATACACAACTCCCGCCGTGGGTTTGCCGTCCGGGGAAATAGGAAAGGGGTTTTCAGACTAATGGATAAAATTGAAAGATAAGAGCAATTAACCAAATATAGAGAACATATAAATCAATAAGATAGAATTAAAAATGGACTATGCCGTTATCCGTATATTCCTAAAGTAAACCTCAGTCATTAACGGGTTAACGGCTTTTTTCAGATTAAACTCAGTACAGGAATTTGAGCTAAATAACAGACATCAGGAATTATCTGATAAAAAAATGCCGGCATATCGCCGGCACATTTTCATGACAATTTAATTACGCACGCCATGCTTTATAACGGTTAATCAAGCCATTGGTCGAGCTATCGTGGCTGTTGATCGCGTTATCGTCACCCAACTCTGGCAGGATACGGTTTGCCAGCTGTTTGCCCAGCTCAACGCCCCACTGGTCAAAGGTGAAGATGTTCAGGATCGCGCCCTGAGTGAAGATTTTGTGCTCATACAGGGCAATCAGCGCACCCAGGCTGAACGGCGTGATTTCGCGCAGCAGGATGGAGTTGGTTGGACGGTTGCCTTCGAACACCTTGAACGGGACAACGTGGTCCAGCGTGGCCGGATCTTTACCCTGGTCGCGGTATTCCTGCTCAACCACCTCACGAGATTTACCAAACGCCAGCGCTTCGGTCTGAGCGAAGAAGTTCGACAGCAGCTTCGGATGATGGTCGGACAGCGGGTTATGGGTGATAGCCGGGGCGATGAAATCGCACGGTACCATTTTGGTGCCCTGGTGAATCAGCTGGTAGAAGGCATGCTGGCCGTTAGTACCCGGCTCGCCCCAGATGATTGGCCCGGTCTGGTAATCCACCGCGTTGCCGTTACGGTCAACATATTTACCGTTGGATTCCATGTTGCCCTGCTGGAAGTAAGCAGCAAAGCGGTGCATGTACTGGTCATACGGCAGGATCGCTTCGGTTTCGGCACCGAAGAAATTGTTGTACCAGATACCGATCAGCGCCAGCAGCACCGGCAGGTTTTTCTCAGGTGCGGTGGTGGAGAAGTGTTTATCCATCGCGTGCGCGCCGGAGAGCAGCTCAACGAAATTGTCGAAGCCCACGGACAGGATGATGGACAGACCGATCGCGGACCACAGAGAGTAACGGCCGCCGACCCAGTCCCAGAACTCAAACATATTCGCGGTATCGATACCGAACTCGCTGACCGCTTTACCGTTGGTGGACAGCGCCGCGAAGTGTTTCGCCACGTGCTTGTTGTCGCCCGCGGTTTTCAGGAACCAGTCGCGCGCGCTGTGGGCGTTGGTCATGGTTTCCTGGGTGGTGAAGGTTTTAGACGCGACCAGGAACAGGGTGGTTTCCGGGTTCACGTTTTTCAGCACTTCGGCGATGTGGGTACCATCAACGTTCGAGACAAAGTGCATGTTGAGGTGGTTTTTGTACGGGCGCAGCGCTTCGGTCACCATGAACGGACCGAGGTCAGAACCGCCGATACCGATGTTAACCACGTCGGTGATCGGTTTGCCGGTGTAACCTTTCCAGCTTCCGGAGATGATCGCTTCAGAGAAGGCTTTCATCTTTTCCAGCACCGCGTTCACTTCCGGCATTACGTCTTTGCCGTCGACGATGATTGGGGTATTGCTACGGTTACGCAGGGCTACATGCAGTACGGCACGGTCTTCGGTGCGGTTAATCTTCTCACCGGAGAACATGGATTTGATGGCGTCGGCCAGTTCAGTCTCTTTCGCCAGATCCTGCAGTTTTGCCAGCGTCTCTTCGGTGATACGGTTTTTGGAGAAATCCACCAGCATCAGGTCATCGAAAGTCGCGGAGAACTTACTGAAACGATCAGCATCTTTCGCGAACAGATCCGCGATGGTGACGTCTTTCATTTCATCAAAATGTTTCTGGAGTGCCTGCCAGGCAGCGGTCTGCGTTGGGTTGATGTTTTTCATTAGCAATACTCTTCTGATTTGAGAATTGTGACTGCGGTCGATTGTAGCGCCTGCAAATAAAAATTGTGATGGTTTTTATGCCATTGCCCTGGCCTGCATCAAACACAGGTGAAAAGACCCGAAAAGTATAGCTGCTGAATTGCCCTTCTGCGGCGGCGAAATGTCGGTCAAAAAGCCCTAAAACGGAGCATAAAATCTGGCCCTGTTATAAGTCCTGTTTCTCAGGGGTACCCCCCCATAAAAAATCCGCATAATCCCAGCATTGACAGGACCTCCCCCACATTTTATTTATAGGGCCGTATTTTGCGCCTGCACCTGTTTTCGTTTCATTCTTGTGCCATGGTCGCTTATTCATTCCCTGACACGAGGTTGTTATGACGAGTTTTGTGGTCGCCAAATTTGGCGGCACCAGTGTGGCCGATTACGATGCCATGAACCGCAGCGCCGATGTGGTGCTGGCCGATCCGAATACCCGCCTGGTGGTGCTTTCCGCCTCTGCCGGCGTGACGAACCTGCTGGTTTCTCTGTCTGAAGGACTGGAAGCGACAGAACGTTTCGTGAAGCTGGATGCACTGCGCAAAATTCAGTTCGACATCCTTGAGCGTCTGCAGAACCCGAACGTCATCCGCGAGGAAGTGGAACGTCTGCTGGAAAATATCACCACGCTGGCCGAAGCGGCCTCTCTGGCAACCTCCACTGCCCTGACAGACGAGCTGGTCAGCCACGGTGAACTGATGTCCACCCTGCTGTTCGTGGAAATCATGCGCGAACGTAATATTCCGGCGCAGTGGTTTGACGTGCGCAAAGTGATGCGTACCAGCGATCGCTTTGGCCGCGCCGAGCCGGACGTTGAAGCGCTGGCCGAGCTGACCACTCAGCAGCTGGCCCCACGCCTGGCCGATGGCATTGTGATCACCCAGGGCTTTATCGGCAGTGAAGCAAAAGGGCGCACAACAACGCTTGGCCGTGGCGGCAGCGACTACACCGCCGCGCTGCTGGGCGAAGCCCTGCATGCCACCCGCGTCGATATCTGGACTGACGTTCCGGGCATTTACACCACCGACCCGCGCGTCGTTTCCGCGGCCAAACGTATTGATGTCATCGCTTTTGAAGAGGCGGCGGAAATGGCCACCTTCGGCGCGAAAGTGCTGCACCCTGCCACGCTGCTGCCGGCCGTGCGCAGCGATATTCCGGTGTTCGTCGGCTCCAGTAAAGATCCGAAAGCGGGCGGTACGCTGGTCTGCAAGAAAACGGAAAACCCACCGCTGTTCCGCGCGCTGGCCCTGCGCCGTCGCCAGACGCTGGTGACGCTCCACAGCCACAATATGCTGCACTCCCGCGGTTTCCTGGCGGAAGTGTTTGGCATTCTGGCGCGCCATAATATCTCCGTGGATCTGATCACCACTTCTGAAGTGAGCATTGCGCTGACGCTGGACACCACCGGCTCTACCTCCACCGGTGACACCCTGCTGACGCAGTCGCTGCTGATTGAGCTGTCTGAGCTGTGCCGTGTGGAAGTGGAAGAAGACCTGGCGCTGGTAGCCATCATCGGCAACAAACTGTCCCGCGCCTGTGGCGTAGGCAAAGAAGTGTTCGGCGTGCTCGACCCGTTCAATATCCGTATGATTTGCTACGGCGCGTCCAGCTATAACCTCTGCTTCCTGGTACCTGCCGATCAGGCCGAGCAGGTGGTGCAGAAACTTCATCAGAATTTGTTTGAATAAAATTCGTTAGCACGATAAACATTATCTACAAGCCGGGCACAGACCCGGCTTTTTCATAACTAAACAACACGACAATACTGCAAGGAATCCACTATGTTATCCGCCATTACCCGGCTGTTCCCGCTCTGGGCGCTGCTGCTCTCCGTACTCGCGTATTACACTCCCGCCACCTTCACCGGCATTGGTCCGTGGGTCACCACGCTGCTGATGTTGATCATGTTCGGTATGGGTGTACACCTGAAAATCGACGACTTCAAACGCGTACTGTCCCGCCCGGCGCCTGTCGCAGCAGGGATTTTCCTGCACTACCTGGTGATGCCGCTTGCGGCGTGGCTACTGGCAATGGCCTTTAAGATGCCGCCCGACCTCTCCGCCGGAATGGTGTTGGTGGGTAGCGTGGCCAGCGGCACGGCGTCTAACGTGATGATCTACCTGGCAAAAGGCGACGTGGCGCTTTCCGTCACTATCTCTTCCGTCTCAACGCTGGTGGGCGTAATTGCCACACCGCTGTTAACCCGCCTGTATGTGGACGCGCATATTCAGGTGGATGTGATGGGCATGCTGCTGAGCATTTTGCAGATTGTGGTGATCCCGATTGCGCTGGGCCTGGTCATTCACCATCTTTTCCCGCGCGTGGTGAAAGCGGTTGAGCCGTATCTGCCGGCCTTTTCGATGGTCTGTATTCTGGCCATCATCAGCGCCGTGGTGGCGGGCTCCGCGTCGCACATTGCTTCCGTGGGGTTTGTGGTAATCGTCGCTGTGGTGCTGCATAACACCATCGGCCTGCTGGGCGGCTACTGGGGCGGGAAGCTGTTTGGCTTTGACGAATCGACCTGCCGCACGCTGGCAATAGAAGTAGGCATGCAGAACTCCGGCCTGGCGGCAGCGCTCGGGAAAATTTACTTTTCACCGCTGGCGGCACTGCCGGGAGCCCTGTTCTCCGTCTGGCATAACCTGTCCGGTTCGCTGCTGGCGGGCTATTGGTCAGGAAAACCGATAGAAGAAAAGCCACAGGAAAGCGGTGAATATCGTCTTTAAACGTCGGGTGTCGCTACGCTTATCCGACCTACGCTCTCCGCACGCGCAAGCCGGGGAAAAAAGGGGCTTAACGCCCCTTCTTTTTACGTCCCGGTTGCGTAAAGCGTTTACCTGCGGGCTTGCCTCGCCCTTTCTCTTCCGACTGCGGTGCTTTCACGACCGGGCGTTTAATCGCCTGAGTTTTCGGTTTGGCTTTGGCCTTCGGCTTCGCTTCAGACGAGGAGTTCTCGATAAGCTTAAACAGCTCGATCAGTTCATCATCGGTTAAATCGCGCCACTCGCCCAGCGGGATACCGGACAGGCTGACGTTCATGATGCGGGTACGCTCAAGCTTCGTCACTTCATAACCGAAGTATTCGCACATACGGCGGATCTGACGATTCAGGCCCTGCACCAGGGTAATGCGGAACGCGAACGGCGCCTCTTTCTTCACCTTACACTTTTTCGTGACGGTTCCGAGGATCGGCACACCGGCGCCCATGCCGCGAATAAACTCGTCCGTGACCGGCTTATTCACCGTCACAATGTACTCTTTCTCGTGATCGTTACCGGCACGCAGGATTTTGTTGACCAGATCGCCGTGGTTGGTGAGGAAAATCAGCCCCTGAGAGTCTTTATCCAGACGGCCGATCGGGAAGATACGGCTGCTGTGGTTCACGAAATCAACAATGTTATCCCGCTCGCCATCTTCCGTGGTGCTGACAATCCCAACCGGTTTATTCAACGCGATAAACACCAGGTCTTCAGCATCGCGCGGTTCGATGAGCTGACCATTCACTTTTACCACGTCGCCAGGCATCACCTGGTCACCAATCGTGGCGCGTTTGCCGTTGAGGAACACGTTACCCTGTTCAATGTAACGGTCCGCCTCGCGACGTGAGCAGATCCCGCTCTCGCTAATGTATTTGTTTAATCGGGTTGATTGAGTTGGCAGCATAGTTTCTCCTGTGAAGGCGAAATATACCTTAGGTTTGGGCTGGAAAAAAAGATTAGCCGACGGTAACTGAGACGGGTTTTTTTAGTTTGCGAGACACTTTCAGGATTTAGCGTCAGGCCATTTATCCTTGAGCTAACTCCTTTTAGCTTTACTCCCCACATACATTTATTTGTAGTTTATAAATCACAGGGAGTAATATGAAGGAGATCGTTCAGACAGAATCCTTCCGACGCTGGGAGCAAAACTTAAAAGATCGGCGAGCAAGGACCATTATCGCTTCCCGCCTCTTTCGGTTGGCAAATGGCTTAGCGGGCGACATAAAACCCGTGGGGGAAGGTATATGCGAGCTGAGGATCCACTTTGGTCCGGGCTACAGAATCTATTTTAAAGACCAGGGCAATTGCATCATCGTGCTGTTGTGTGGTGGTGACAAAAGCAGCCAGGCCAAAGACATACTTATGGCAAAAATGCTGAGCAATGTATCCCAATGGCAGGAGTGAATGAGCATGCATAAATTAACCCCCTACGATCCAGCCATCGCGTTGGTGGATGATGAGGAAATAGCCGTGTTTATGGCTGATGCATTAGAAACTGGTGACTCTGCGTATATTGCTAAAGCTTTGGGCGTCATCGCGCGAGCGAAAGGGATGTCGACCATTTCACAGAAAACTGGACTGTCACGAGAACAACTGTACCGATCATTTAGTGATAAGGGGAACCCAACGCTTAAAACCACGCTGGCGGTCATGAAAGCATTGGGTCTTGGGCTCACAATCAAACCCGCCGGGGATTAATACTCATCCCGCCCGTCATCTTCATCCGGCTGTTCCATCACGCTGTACGCCACCGCACAGAACAACGAGTTAAGGCGTTTCATATCCCCCAGCAGCCCCAGGTGCAGGGAGCTGGTTTCGATACTTTGCACGTTCTGTTGGTGCAGACGTTCCACGTGGGCGTGCGAGTAGCGGCGGTTGAGGATACGGAAGCGATGCTTGTTGCGGCGCAGGCGGCGCGCGCTTGGCACGTCGCTGGAAAAGAAGACCAGCATGGCCAGCTTCAGGTTGCTAAGAAGTTGTTCGTGCAGAGCTTCCAGCTCCTTCAGCCCTTCGACGGAGAATGCACGGCGGGCGGCCAGAGATTTGTCAGCAATTTCACTGCCCATCCGCTCCACAATATCCGAAGCCTGCTCAAGGTTAAGCGACATCTCTATGATTTCCGCCCAGCGGCGGGACTCCTCCTCCGCCAGTTCATCCTGCGGTATGCGCGCCAGATAGAGCTTGATGGCGGTATAAAGCACGTTGATATCGTCCGCCAGCCTGCGCAGCTCTTTCTCTTCTCGCGGCTCACCGTGCATCACCTTTTGCAGGCCTTCGAGCATGGTTTCCATGGCGTCGCCCATGCGAAGCGTCTCGCGGGCGGCATTCGCCAGCGCCAGCGCCGGCGTATCCAGCGCGGAGGTATCCAGATGCTTCGGTTTCAGGCGAGCGTCCAGCTCCGGTTCATCCTGGATCAGGCGCTCACAGAAGCGGGCCATCGGCTCGGCAAAGGGGACCATCGCCAGGCAACGTACCAGGTTGTAGAAGACGTGGAAGTAAATCACCAGCTCCGCCTTCGGCAGCGGGAGGTTGTCCATCAGGTTCGCCAGTGGATGGACAAACGGCAGAATGATCAGGCTGCCCACCAGCTTAAACAGCAGGCTACCCAGGGCCACGCGGCGGGCGGCAGCGTTGGCGGCGCTGTTATTGAGCATCGCCAGCAGGCCAGAGCCAAGGTTAGCCCCGATCACCAGGCACAGCGCAACCGGGAAGGAGATCGCCCCGGCGGCGGTGAGCGTTGCCGTCAGCAGCACGGCGGCCAGGCTGGAGTAGCTGACGATGGCAAACACCGCGCCAATCAGCGCGTCCAGCATAATGTCACCGGTAAGGGAGGCGAAGATGACCTGAACACCGTTGGCCTCAGTAATAGGGGTGACGGCCTGAACAATCAGCTCCAGCGCCAGCAGGATCAACCCAAGGCCAATCCCCACGCGCCCAAGCTGCCCGGCCCGCGTCTGTTTGCGTCCGAGGAAGAAGATGACGCCAATGAAAATCAGCAGCGGCGACAGCCAGGAGAGATCGAACGTCAGGATACGCGCCATCAGCGCGGTACCCACGTCCGCCCCCAGCACAATGACCAGCGCCGGGGCCAGCGCCACCAGATCCTGCGCCACAAAGGAGGTGACAAGCAGGGTTGTGGCGTTACTGCTCTGCACCAGTGCCGTCACGCCAATGCCCGCGCAGAAGGCGAGCGGCTTCTTCTCAACGCTGTTGCTGAGAACGGTGCGTAAACGGGCACCAAAGACGCGCATCACGCCGGTACGAACGATATGGGTGCCCCAGACGAGCAGTGCGACTGCAGAGAGCAGATGTAACAAGGTCAGCACGGAAGGTTTTCCTCCTTATCGTTATTCGTTTTCCTTAGGTTCAGTATAAGGGTTTAAACGTAAGAAAGAGACAGGGCGCCCAATGAGCGCCCTGTTTGTTGTAAGGAAAAGTGACGTCAGTCCGCGTCGTAGCCTAAATTCGGTGCTAACCAGCGCTCCACTTCAGCAACGCTCATGCCTTTACGCAGGGCATAATCTTCAATCTGATCCCGCTGCAGCTGCGCCACGGCGAAATATTTGCTGTCAGGATGGCTGAAGTACCAGCCGGAAACGGACGCCCCCGGCCACATGGCGAACGACTCCGTGAGCTTCATCCCGGTATGCGCCTCTACGTCCAGTAATGTCCAGATGGTGCCTTTTTCGGTGTGCTCCGGACAGGCCGGATAACCCGGTGCCGGACGAATGCCCTGGTAGTTCTCGCGGATCAGCTCCTCGTTGCTGAGGTTCTCATTGGCCGCGTAGCCCCAGTGCACCTTACGCACACGCTCATGCAGGTACTCGGCGAAGGCTTCCGCCAGGCGGTCGGCAATCGCTTTCACCATGATTTTATTGTAATCATCGTGCTGCGCTTCAAAAGCGTCCGCCAGGGCATCTTCTTCCAGACCACCGGTCACGGCGAAGGCACCGATATAATCCGCTTTACCGGAAAGCTTCGGCGCCACAAAATCGGCCAGGCAGTAGTTGGCAAAGCCCACTTTTTCGGTTTGCTGACGCAGATGGCGGCTGACCGCCAGCACATGGGTGCGGGTTTCATCACGATAAATTTCAATGTCATCGCCCACGCGGTTCGCCGGGAAGAGCCCGACCACGCCCCGCGGGTTAAGGGTTTTCTCTGCGCTGAGCTTATCGAGCATATCGTTGGCGTCTTTAAACAAGCGCTTCGCCTCATCACCGACCACCTCATCCTCGAGGATGCGCGGATATTTACCCGCTAGCGACCAGGTCATAAAGAACGGAGTCCAGTCGATGTAGTTGCGCAGCGTTTCGATGCTGGCGGTCACCTCCTGCACGCCCAGGCGATGGGCCACCGGCGGCGTATAGCTCGACCAGTCAAAGGCCAGATCGTTATCGCGTGCCGCCTGCAGCGTTACCGGTGGCGTACGCGGTTTCTTGCGGGAATGCTGGATGCGGACGGTTTCGTACTCTTTACGGGTACGCGCCACAAAGTCATCGCGCTGGGTGTCGGAGAGCAGCGCGGAGACCACGCCAACGGTGCGCGAGGCGTTCTGCACGTACACCGTCGGGCCGCTGTAGTTCTGTTCGATTTTAACTGCCGTGTGCGCTTTAGAGGTGGTCGCCCCGCCAATCAGCAGCGGAATGGTGAAGCCCTGACGCTCCATCTCTTTCGCCACGTTAACCATCTCGTCCAGCGACGGTGTGATCAGCCCGGAGAGGCCAATCAGGTCGGCATTCACTTCGCGCGCGGTCCTGAGGATTTTATCCGCCGGGACCATCACGCCGAGGTCGATAATTTCGTAGTTATTACACTGCAGCACCACGCCGACGATGTTCTTGCCGATGTCATGCACGTCGCCCTTCACGGTGGCAATGACCATTTTGCCGTTGCTGGAACCCTGCTCTTTGCTGGCTTCGATAAACGGCTCCAGGTATGCCACGGCCTGCTTCATTACGCGGGCAGACTTCACCACCTGGGGCAGGAACATCTTGCCCTCACCGAACAGATCGCCCACTACGTTCATGCCGTCCATCAGTGGCCCTTCGATCACTTCAATCGGACGGGCTGACTGCTGACGCGCCTCTTCGGTATCCTGCTCGATAAACTCGGTGATGCCTTTGACCAGCGAATATTCCAGGCGTTTTTTCACGTCCCAGGCTCGCCACTCGGCCTGCTGAACGTTGGCTGCGTCATCCGACTTGCTGCCACGGTATTTTTCGGCCAAATCCAGCAACCGCTCGGTCGCGTCGTCGCGGCGGTTAAGGATCACGTCTTCTACCGCGTCGCGTAGCTCCGCAGGCAGGTCGTCATAAATTGCGAGCTGTCCGGCGTTGACGATCCCCATGTCCATCCCGTTGCGGATGGCGTAGTAGAGGAACACGGCGTGAATCGCTTCACGCACCGGGTCGTTACCGCGGAACGAGAACGAGACGTTCGACACGCCGCCGGAGATCAGCGCATGCGGCAGCTCGCGTTTGATGTCTTCACACGCGCCGATAAAATCCTGGGCGTAGTTATTGTGCTCTTCAATCCCGGTCGCGACGGCGAAGATATTCGGGTCAAAGATGATGTCTTCCGGCGGGAAGCCCACCT
This sequence comes from Enterobacter sp. HSTU-ASh6, assembly GCF_026319105.1. Lineage (NCBI taxonomy): Bacteria > Pseudomonadati > Pseudomonadota > Gammaproteobacteria > Enterobacterales > Enterobacteriaceae > Enterobacter > Enterobacter sp. HSTU-ASh6. The sequence goes on from NZ_WSPD01000030.1 coordinate 27,818, forward strand.
CTTCGGTTAAAATCTTGTACGCGCGGCGGCAAATCTCGATTTTGCGCTCGCGGGTGTCGGCCTGGCCCACTTCATCAAAGGCCATCACCACCACAGCGGCCCCGTAGCGGCGCACCATCTTCGCGTGGTGGATAAAGATATCCACGCCCTCTTTCATCGAGATGGAGTTGACGATGCCTTTCCCCTGAATGCACTTCAGCCCTTTTTCGATGACCTCCCATTTGGAGGAGTCAATCATGATCGGCACGCGGGCGATATCCGGCTCACCGGCAATCAGGTTGAGGAAACGCACCATCGCCGCTTCGGCGTCGAGCATCCCCTCATCCATGTTGATATCGATAATCTGAGCGCCGCTCTCCACCTGCTGGCGGGCGACGTCCAGCGCTTCGCTGTACTTCTCTTCTTTAATCAGGCGCTTGAACTTCGCCGAGCCGGTGACGTTAGTACGTTCACCCACGTTCACAAACAGGCTGTCTTCGCCGATGGTCAACGGCTCAAGGCCGGAAAGACGACAGGCAACGGGAAGCTCCGGCAGCTTGCGCGGCGGCAGTCCGGCTACGGCGTTGCTCATCGCGGCGATGTGCGCCGGCGTGGTGCCGCAGCAGCCGCCGACAATGTTCAGAAAGCCAGACTCGGCCCATTCGCGAATTTGTGCCGCCATGGTGTCGGCATCCAGATCGTACTCACCAAACGCGTTCGGCAGACCGGCGTTCGGGTGGGCGGTGACGTAGCATTCCGCAATACGCGACAGCTCCTGCACGTACTGGCGCAGCTCATCCGGCCCCAGCGCACAGTTCAGGCCGAAGGAGAGGGCCTCCGCATGCCGCAGCGAGTTGTAAAACGCTTCAGTTGTCTGGCCGGACAGGGTACGGCCCGAGGCGTCGGTGATGGTGCCGGAAATCATGATCGGCAGGTCAACGCCCAGCGCCTCGAACTCTTCTTTCACCGCGTAAATCGCGGCTTTGGCGTTGAGGGTGTCGAATACCGTTTCAATCAGGATCAGATCGGAACCGCCTTCCACCAGCGCTCTGGTCGATTCACGATAGGCCACGACCAGCTGGTCAAAGGTGATATTACGAAACGCCGGGTCGTTCACGTCCGGTGAAATCGACGCGGTGCGGTTAGTGGGACCCAGCACCCCGGCAACGTAGCGCGGTTTCTCCGGCGTGCGGGCCGTCCACTCATCGGCACAGGCGCGCGCCAGTTTCGCGGCTTCATAGTTGATTTCCGCCGACAGGGATTCCATCTGGTAATCCGCCATGGCGATGGTTGTCGAGTTAAAGGTGTTGGTTTCAATAATATCCGCACCCGCCTCGAAGTAGGCGTTGTGGATATCCTTGATCACTGACGGCTTGCTGAGCACCAGCAGGTCGTTGTTTCCTTTCAGGTCGCATGGCCAGTCAGCGAAGCGTTCGCCGCGGAAATCGTCTTCGCTCAGGCGATAGCCCTGGATCATGGTGCCCATACCGCCGTCCAGCACCAGAATTCGTTCATTTAACTGCGCACGCAGTTGCTCTACTTTGCTGCTCACACTTGCTCCCGACAACGCTCAACAAGGCCAAAAGGCTGCGTCCCATACTGGCACAATCTCGCAGGGTGGAAAAGTCGCTCAGGGGTAACATGAGACATGTTCACCATCACTCCTCCGATCAGTCAGGATAACGGTTGCAAATTCACCAAATAAAACGAAAATGATTTCCACGATACAGAAAAAGGAGATCGTCATGGTCGCGACCGTTCCCGCTAAACGCGGCAGAAAACCTGCTGCCACCACCGCCGCCGCACAACAGGGCGGACAGGTTCAATCGCTCACGCGCGGTCTGAAGCTGCTGGAGTGGATAGCCGAGTCGCACAGCAGCGTGGCCCTGACGGAGCTGGCGCAGCAGGCGGGCCTGCCGAACTCCACAACCCACCGGCTGCTAACCACCATGCAGCAGCTGGGCTTTGTCCGCCAGGTCGGCGAGCTGGGGCACTGGGCGGTAGGCGCCCATGCGTTTATCGTCGGCAGCAGCTTCCTGCAGAGCCGCAACCTGCTGGCGATTGTGCACCCGATTCTGCGCAAGCTGATGGAAGATTCCGGTGAGACGGTAAACCTGGCGGTGCTCGACCAGAGCGACCATCAGGCGATCATTATTGATCAGGTTCAGTGCACGCAGCTGATGCGCATGTCAGCTCCCATTGGCGGCAAGCTGCCGATGCACGCGTCGGGCGCGGGGAAAGCGTTTCTGTCACAGCTGAGCGAGGAACAGGTGACAGGGCTGCTGCACCGCAAGGGACTGCATGCCTATACGCACGCTACGCTGGTGTCGCCGGTGCATCTGAAAGAAGATTTGGCCCTGACCCGCAAGCGCGGCTATTCGTTCGACGACGAGGAGCACGCCCTGGGCCTGCGCTGTATTGCGGCCTGTATTTTTGACGAGCACCGCGAACCGTTTGCCGCCATCTCCATCTCCGGGCCGATTTCCCGCATGACCGATGATCGGGTCACCGAGCTGGGTGCGCTGGTGATTAAGGCGGCAAAAGAGGTGACCCTGGCGTATGGTGGGATCCGTTAGGCATGCATTGCCGGGTGGCGGCTTCGCCTTACCCGGCCTGCATGATGCCCTCTGAAAACCGGATGCAAAACCGCTGCTTACGGCGGTAAGCGTAGACATCTTCCACATGTCCGTTTTTAATCCGCGTTTGCAGCCCCCGCCAGTAGATGGCGCGGAACAGATCCTCGTGCATCTCTTCAAACAACGGCCCAATGCGCGGGTCAGCGCACAGCCAGTGACGAAACTCTTCAGGAAAGACATCGCCCGGTGAGACGCTGTACCACGGCTCGCCGGAAAGCTCATCTTCCGGATAACGGGGCGGTGGGATATCGCGGAAATTCACTTCTGTCATGTAGCAAATTTCGTCGTAATCGTAGAACACCACGCGTCCGTGACGCGTGACGCCGAAGTTCTTAAACAGCATATCGCCGGGGAAAATATTGGCCGCGGCAAGCTGGCGAATCGCGTTGCCGTACTCTTCAATGGCATCACGCAGCGCCTGGCCTTCGGACTGCTCCAGCCAGATATTCAGCGGCACCATGCGGCGTTCAATGTAGAGATGGCTTATTACGATTTTGTCGCCAAGATCGGTGATTTTACCCGAGGCTTCCTGCAGTAAAAGGGTCATGAGCGCCGGATCGATCTGCTGCTTATCCAGCACAAAGTTTTCGAACTCCTGAGTATCCGCCATGCGCCCGACGCGATCGTGCTCCTTCACCAGCTGGTAGCAGGCACGAACGTGTGCCGCGGTCATCTCTTTCTGCGGCGCGAATTTATCTTTGATCACCTTGAATACGCGGTCGAAGCCCGGAAGGGTAAATACCAGCATCACCATGCCGCGAATGCCGGGCGCTTCAATAAACTGCTCATCGGCGGTGGTGACATAGCGCAGGTATTCCCGGTAGCTTTCCGTTTTAGCGTGCTTCTGACAGCCAATCGCCATATACAGCTCGGCCGTGGTTTTGCCCGGCAGGATCTCACGCAACCACTCCACGAGCGCGGCCGGTAACGGGGCATAGACCATAAAGTAGGAGCGGGCGAAGCCAAACACAATGCTGGCCTCCGCGCTGGTGGTCAGGCAGGTATCGACAAACAGTTCGCCGTCATCGGTACGATGGATGGGCAGCAGAAACGGCAGAATGGCCGAGGGTGTAATCAGTTTACCGACCAGCCATGCAGCTTTATTGCGATAGAAAAGCTCATTAGCGACCTGCAAATGGCTGTGACTGAGCACCTCCGTGCCGAAGGTTTCAATAAGATGGGCGTGGATATAACCAATATCCCGGGCTTTATTCTCCCAGGGTAAGCGCAGCGGCAAATCAGTTAGCACACGATGCAGGAGCTTTTCCCATCCGCTATCAGGGAAGAAATCTTTGGCCAGCGGACGCGGAATGGTACGAAAGCGTCGCTCGGGCTGGGAGCTGAAGATAAATAACCGCTCAGGAGATAATGAGCGGTGGTCAAATAACCGGCAATAGACGGAGTTAAAAAAGCTCTCCGCAATCTCGAAGCGCGGGTAGTCCGGTAACAAATGGGTGTAATGCTCCTTCACGCGCAGCAAAAATTCCGCATCCGGGCTTTTACCATCGGTAATACAGCGCAACTGCTCCACCACCAGACCCACGTGGTGGTCGTAAAGATGGATACGCTGCTTCATCGCCTGCTGCACCGCATGCCAGTCAGCGTGTTCAAAGCGCTGCTGGGCGCCGGAGGTCACTTCCAGAAAACGTCCATACTGGGCATCAAAGCCCTGCAGAATAGTTTGGGCAATCAGTAATTCCAGACCACGCGACATATATTCCCCTTACCCCTCACCCCGGCCCTCTCCCCTCCGGGGAGAGGGTTAGGGTGAGGGGAGGAAAACATCAGAACTGTGCTTCTTCCGTTGATCCTGTTAAAGCGGTGACGGAGGAGGCGCCACCCTGAATGATGGTAGTCACGTTATCGAAGTAGCCGGTTCCCACCTCCTGCTGATGTGAAACGAAGGTATAGCCCTCTTTACCGGCGGCAAATTCTGGCTGCTGTACCTTCTCAACATAGTGCTTCATCCCCTCGCCCTGCGCGTAGGCATGGGCCAGGTCGAACATGTTGAACCACATGCTGTGGATACCCGCCAGGGTGATGAACTGGTACTTGTAGCCCATATCAGACAGCTGCTGCTGGAAGCTGGCGATGGTTTTATCGTCCAGATTCTTCTGCCAGTTGAAGGACGGCGAGCAGTTATAGGCCAGCAGTTTGCCCGGGTATTTCGCGTGGATGGCATCGGCAAAGCGTTTTGCCAGCGCCAGATCCGGCGTCGAGGTTTCACACCAGACCAGGTCCGCGTATGGGGCGTACGCCAGGCCACGGCTTATCGCCTGCTCAATGCCCGCATGAGTGCGATAGAACCCTTCGCTGGTGCGCTCGCCGGTAATAAACTCGCTGTCGTAGGGGTCGCAGTCTGAGGTGATCAGGTCAGCCGCGTCCGCATCGGTACGGGCAATGACCAGCGTCGGCACGCCGAGCACGTCAGCGGCCAGACGCGCCGCTACCAGCTTCTGAATCGCTTCCTGGGTCGGGACGAGAACTTTTCCACCCATGTGCCCGCATTTCTTCACGGACGCCAGCTGATCTTCGAAGTGAACGGCCGCTGCACCGGCCTCAATCATCGATTTCATCAGCTCAAATGCGTTCAGCACGCCACCAAAACCGGCTTCTGCGTCCGCGACGATCGGCAGGAAGTAGTCAATAAAGCGCGGATCGTTTGGCTCGATACCTGCGGCCCACTGGATCTGATCTGCACGGCGGAAGGTGTTGTTGATCCGATCCACGACCGACGGCACCGAGTTAGCCGGATAGAGCGACTGATCCGGATACATGCTGGACGCCAGGTTGGCATCCGCCGCGACCTGCCAGCCGGAGAGATAAATGGCTTCAATGCCTGCCTTCGCCTGCTGCAGTGCCTGACCGCCGGTCAGCGCACCGAGGCTGTTGATATAGCCCTTTTTGGAACCGCCGTGCAGCAGCTTCCACATTTTCGCCGCACCGTTCTGGGCCAGCGTGCATTCCGGATTGACCGAGCCGCGTAATTTCACCACCTCTTCCGCGCTATAAGGACGGCGGATGCCTTCCCAGCGAGGCTGTGTCCACTCTTTCTTTAATTCTTCGATTTGTTGGGTACGGGTTTTCATGTGCAGATGCTCCATATTGTTATGTGGTGAGTTACGCCAGGAAGCGGTAGCCCGGCAGGGTCAGGAAGTCGATTAAGTCATCTGATGTGGTGATTTGCTCCATCAGGCGCGCGGCGTCGTCAAAACGTCCGCTGCTGAAGCGGTGTTCGCCCAGCTCGTCCTGGATCACCCGCATCTCTTCAGCCAGCATCTGGCGGAACAGGGATTTGGTCACCGGCTTGCCGTTGCTGAGCGTTTTTTGATGGTGGATCCACTGCCAGATTGAGGTGCGTGAGATCTCTGCCGTCGCGGCATCTTCCATCAGGCCATAGATCGGTACACAGCCGTTGCCGGAGATCCACGCTTCGATGTACTGCACGGCGACGCGGATATTGGCGCGCATGCCCTCTTCGGTACGTTCACCTGCGCACGGAGCCAGCAGCTGTTCTTCCGCCGTTGGGGCATCCTCTTCGCGCGTGACGAACAGCTGGTTTTTGTTGTCACCGAGTACGCGGTTGAAGACTTCCATGGCCGTATCCGCCAGACCCGGGTGCGCGATCCACGTCCCGTCATGGCCGTTACGAGCTTCAAGCTCTTTATCGGCTTTCACCTTGTTGAGCACCTGGTTGTTACGCTCAGCATCTTTGCTCGGGATAAAGGCCGCCATACCGCCCATCGCAAAAGCGCCGCGCTTGTGGCAGGTTTTGATCAGCAGACGCGAGTAGGCGCTGAGGAAAGGTTTATCCATAGTAACGACCTGGCGATCCGGCAGCACGCGGTCGGGATAGTTTTTCAGGGTTTTGATATAGCTGAAAATATAGTCCCAGCGCCCACAGTTCAGGCCGACAATGTGGTCGCGCAGGGCATGGAGAATTTCGTTCATCTGGAACACTGCGGGCAATGTTTCAATCAACAGTGTGGCCTTGATGGTGCCACGCGGCAGGTTGAAACGATCTTCCGCATAGCTGAACACCTCGCTCCACCAGGCCGCTTCCTGCCAGGCCTGCGTTTTAGGCAGATAGAAATACGGGCCGCTACCTTTTGCCAGCAGGGCTTTATAGTTGTGGAAGAAATAGAGCGCAAAATCAAACAGGCTTCCCGGAATGGCTTCCCCGCGCCAGGTAACATGTTTTTCCGGCAGATGCAGACCGCGTACGCGACAGATCAGCACCGCCGGGTTCGGTTTGAGTTGATAAATTTTACCGGCTTCGTTGGTATAGCTGATGGTGCCGTTCACGGCATCGCGCAGGTTGATCTGACCCTCGATGACCTTACGCCAGTCCGGTGCCAGCGAGTCTTCAAAATCGGCCATAAAGACTTTAACGTTCGCGTTCATGGCGTTGATCACCATTTTACGCTCTACCGGACCGGTGATCTCAACGCGACGATCCTGTAAGTCGTCAGGAATGCCGCGGATTTTCCATTCACTACGGCGAATGGAAGCGGTTTCCGAAATAAAACCAGGCAACTTGCCGTTATCAATTTCCTGCTGCTGATGAATGCGTGCCGCCAGCAGCTTATTACGCTGTGGCGTAAAGCGGGTTACCAGTTCAGTCAGAAATTCTACCGCTTCTGCCGTCAATACTTGCTGTTCCTGCTCGCCATACGGCTGGGTAAAGGCCAGTTCATCGACCGTCGTTGCCTGTTGAGTCATTACTCTGCTCCTCATCAAAGATCCAAAATCACGCCCCCGATGCGAACGAAAGATCGTTGGGTAGTTTTCGCTCAGCAGAATTAAGACTATCTCCATTTTTTCTAAAATCAAAAACAATTTCCATTTTAATTTAAAATTAAAGGCAACCAATTGATTTTAATGAGATTAAAGTTACCTCGCTTGATGAGTGGAATTTCGGAAATAAAAAAGGCACCCGAAGGTGCCTGATGTGAATAGCTGAAACGCTTTAGGATCGTTTAGTGCAGACGATTACTCCAGCGTCGGATTCATGTGACGCAGATCGTATGGCGTGATCTGGTAGACGTAATAGTTGAGCCAGTTGGTAAAAAGTAAATTCCCGTGGCTGCGCCAGGTGGCTCTCGGTGTGTTTTGTGGATCGTTTTTCGGGAAATAGTTGTACGGCACATCCGGGTTAAGGCCTGCTTCGACATCACGGAAATACTCTGACGCGAGGGTATGCGGATCGTACTCCGGATGTCCGGTCACAAAGGCAATGCGTTTATCTTTGCTGGCAAACAGGTAAGCATCGCCATCTTCTGTTTCGGCCAGGATCTCCAGATCGGTGTAATCACGTATCAGCTGCGCCGGGAAATCGGCATAACGTGAATGTGGCGCCAGGAAAGAATCATCAAACCCGCGCGTCAGCAGAGCATGGGGATGGAGAATGTGGTGTTCGTACACGCCGGAGAGCTTTTCAGTGCGGGTTTGTTTGGGGATGCCATAAAGAATATTCAGAGCGGCTTGTACCGCCCAACAGACAAACAATGTCGACGTGACGTGATCTTTTGCCCACTCCAGCACCTGTTTGATCTGCGGCCAGTAGGCAACATCGTTGAATTCAACCAGACCCAGCGGGGCACCGGTCACAATCAGTCCGTCGAAGTTTTCGCCCTGAATGTCATCGAAGTTGCAGTAGAAGGTGTTCAGATGCTCAGAAGGCGTATTACGCGACTCTCGGGCATCGATTCGCAGGAGCTGAATATCCACCTGCAGCGGGGAGTTCGAGAGCAAACGCAGGAACTGGTTTTCAGTTTCAATCTTCTTCGGCATCAGATTGAGAATAAGCACCTTCAGCGGGCGAATTTCCTGAACTGTCGCACGTGAAGCCGTCATAACGAAGACGTTTTCTTCACGTAAGAAATTGACGGCTGGTAGCTCGTCCTGCACCCGAATCGGCATAACCTTACTTCCTCACAGTATACGTATAAACGTTTAGACATCCAGACAGCTAACGATACCCAGAAATGATCGGAATGTCGAGTCTGCAAGGCGAAGGTGAGAAAGTTTCAGGGAGAGGGAGAAAAACAAAAGCAAAAAACCCCGCACCTTACGGTACGGGGTTCTTCTAATTTGATGCCTGGCAGTTCCCTACTCTCACATGGGGAGACCCCACACTACCATCGGCGCTACGGCGTTTCACTTCTGAGTTCGGCATGGGGTCAGGTGGGACCACCGCGCTAAAGCCGCCAG
>NZ_WSPD01000031.1:0-33459 GCF_026319105.1 Enterobacter sp. HSTU-ASh6
TGCGATGGTGCGGGACAATAAAAAATGGGTGGCAGGTTAGTCGTCAGCCGTTGACTTTAAACACAGCTGCTCACCCCAACCCTCTCCCACGGGAGAGGGTGCACACACTAAAAACGGCAACCGGGTTGCCGTTTTGCATTTACCTTGCGCAGAAAAGCAAAAAGCCTGCTTTAAAAGCAGGCTTTTTAAATTTGGCTCCTCTGACTGGACTCGAACCAGTGACATACGGATTAACAGTCCGCCGTTCTACCGACTGAACTACAGAGGAATCGTGTGAACGGGGCGCATATTATCGATGCTCCCCCATGATGTCAAAGGCAGAATGCATATTTCCGATCGTTTGCCGAATTATTCTCCATTTCGCGCAATTGTCAGGCATTCTGTCGCGGGTATTTCCACAGCCAGCGCCCGCTGACCATGCGCCAGTAGAACAGCGCGCCGCGCACGGCCCAGTCGAGGAACATCCCCAGCCAGACGCCGATCACGCCCCATCCGAGCATCACCCCGAGCGTATACCCGGCAACGACGCGACATCCCCACATGCCAAGCATTGAAACCCACATCGCAAAACGGGCGTCCCGCGCGCCTTTCAGACCGGCGGGCAGTACCCATGAGGCCGCCCAGATGGGCATAAAGGCCGCGTTGAGCCAGATGAGGATTTTAACGACCTCTTTCACGTCATCTTCGTGGGTATAGAACGAGGCCATCAGCCCGGCAAACGGCGCAGTGCCCCAGGCAATCAGCGTCAGCCCAATCGTCGACAGCCAGAACACGTGACGCAACTGTCGCTCCGCCTGGCCTATCTGCCCTTTCCCGAGCCGTTTCCCGGTGATGATGGTCGATGCCGACCCCAGCGCGTTACCCGGCAGGTTAATCAGCGAGGCAATGGAAAAGGCAATGAAGTTACCGGCGATAACGTCGGTGCCCATCCCGGCGACAAACATCTGCGTCAGCAGCTTCCCGCCGTTAAACAACACCGATTCAATGCTCGCGGGAATACCAATCCCCATGACTTCCCAGATAATGGCGAAATTAAAGGGGCGAAAATAGCTTTTCAGCGTAAGACGCAGCGAAGGCGTGATCCCCGCCATCAGCACCCCAATAATGGCCGCCGCACCGATATAGCGTGAAATGGTTAACCCCAGCCCGGCGCCGATGAACCCCAGTCCATCCCATGAGAACACGCCGTAGATCAGCACGCTGCTGATCATGATATTCAGGATATTCATTCCGCCGTTGATCAGCAGCGGGATTTTGGTATTACCCGCCCCACGTAGCGCGCCGCTGCCAATCAGCGCAATGGCTGCCGCCGGGTAGCTTATGACGGTCATCTCGAGATAGGTCAGCGCCAGGTCTTTTACCTCACTGGTGGCTTCCCCGGCGACAAAGTCGATAATCTCTTTACCGAAATAGTGGATCAGGGCCGCCAGAACGATCGAAAAAATAGTCATGATCATCAGCGACTGGCGGGCCGCCTCGCGGGCACGTTTGGGGTCAAGCTTGCCAAGGCTAAAGGCCACCACCACCGTGGTCCCGAGGTCTATAGCGGCAAAGAACGAGATCACCACCATGTTAAAGCTGTCCGCCAGCCCTACCCCGGCCATCGCCTCTTTCCCCAGCCAGCTCACCAGGAAAGTGCTCAGCACGCCCATTAACAGAACGCAGGTGTTTTCCAGAAAGATAGGCACAGCAAGCGGGGTGATTTCACGCCAGAACAGAACACGATAGCTTTTACGTTTTGCATACCATGGCGTACGCGTTATCGCCTGGCGTAAGGAGGCAGTGACGTTCAAAATGGACCTTAGCGAGAAAAGTTGAAACTCCATTTCAAATGATGGGGGACAAATGCTAATCCTGCAAAGTATTTTCCTTAAAAAGATGTGTGGATTTACAACAAACTGATGACAGAATCAGCAATCAGTCGTTTTTCTCTAAGATCAGGTTTGACAAAACTTTTTTCGCCGCTAAGATAAGCCTCCACAACGATTCCTCTGTAGTTCAGTCGGTAGAACGGCGGACTGTTAATCCGTATGTCACTGGTTCGAGTCCAGTCAGAGGAGCCAAATTTAAAAAGCCTGCTTTTAAAGCAGGCTTTTTGCTTTGCGGATGGGGGAAAATGAACGCTCTGTTTGTCTACGGCACGCTGCGCCCGGGCCACTCAAATGCGCATATTCTGGAAAACATCGGCGGCGAATGGCTGCCCGGCTTTGTATCCGGCACGTTTTACGAACGCGGCTGGGGCGCTGCAGCTGATTTCCCGGGGATCGTGCTCCACCCGGATGGCCCCCGCGTTGAAGGCTATCTGTTTATCTCTGATAACCTTGCCACACACTGGCCAATGCTGGATGAATTTGAAGACGGCTACGATCGGGTTGAGGTCATGGTGACGACCCATGAAGGTAAACGGGTAAATGCCTGGATTTATCAGCTTCAGCCGCGTTCTGAATCATAAAAAAAGGCTCTCTGTCACCAGAGAGCCTTTTTCACGATTCGTTGCGATTACTCGCTTTTTGCTTCGCCGTTTTTGATTTCGCCCATCACTTTCAGCTTCTTAGAGATGTCACGACGCTCTTTGGACAGCTCAGCGTTTTTGATGATGTAGTCATCAACGCGGTCTTCATAGTCGCTCTTCATGCTGGCGATGATGCCCTGAATAGCTTCAACGCTCATACCCGGCTTGATGTAGTCGCTCAGGTTGTCGAGCAGCAGAACACGTTTCTGGTTGTCACGGATCTTCTTCTCAACGTCCTGGATTTCACGCTGCAGCTTGTTTTTGCGGCGGAACAGGCGGACGAATTCCAGAACATCCTGGAACGAAGGCTTGGTAGTTTCCATTTTTACACCCCTGATAATGTGAGATTCGGATTCGTTAAAGCAACCGTTGTAACAATAACCTTACTGACAGCGGCTGCGAATGACAATGGCTATATCGTTTAAAGCTATCATAACCCCAATTGCTGCTGAATCGAAGCAGCAGGCGTCACATACGCCTTTTATTTGCGCAGCGCCCGGCAAATCAGGTGCGATAACAGCTCGAGCTGTCGCGCCAGCTCCATGCTTAGCCAGACATAACCGTGAATCGGCGTTTCTGCCACGTTGTCGCTCTGCCGCTCGTTGATCAGCAGCTTCAGCTCCGCCACGATTTCGTTGAGACGTTCGCTGTTCGCCAGGATCGGCTGCGGGTTGCCTTCGTAGAGCGCATGAGCGATGGTCAACAGCGTTTGCTGCGTCATCATCTGAGTCTCTTTGAGGGTCTGCGCGTTAAGCATCAACAGGTGACTGGGGCGCGAGGCCCAGTGCGCATTGATTTGCAGCTCAAGCATGCACACCAGGTTGCGGCTTACCGTCTGGATGGCTTCGAAAATCGCTTTCTGAATATGGGTTTCCTTGCTGGCGGGCGTGATCAGACCGCGCATTTTGACCACGTCGTTGAGGATTGTTTGCAGATGCTTTTCCAGCCGGGGACGTTCAACCAGGTTTGGAGAAAAACCGGCCTGATAGACGCGGTTAAATGCGGTCACATAGTTGGCCATCTGAATACGCCAGTGCAAGAAAGCGCGCTGCGGCCAGATACCGGTGAAGAGCATCGCCAGCAGTGAACCGAGGATAACATCCCCGCTTCGCCAGAGCGCGGTAGTCATATCCCCGGCAGGGGCGCCGACCACCACCGCGAGAGTAATACCAATCAGCAATGCCTGATATGGCTTTTTGCCCAGCGCCAGCCAGCCGCACAGGAACATGGCAGCACCACACCATGCCAGCATGACCGGAAACGAAATAAGCTCCAGCTTCAGGGCGATAAGCCCAAGTGCCGAGCCTGACACGGTCCCACCAATTCGCTCGAAGGCGCGTGGGACGACGTTTCCCCAAAACGAGATGGGCCCCATCACCACCACCAGCGTGATCAGCGGCCACGTCCCTTCCGGGATATCCAGCAAACGGACCAGTACAAACGTCAATACGAACGCCAGCGCAATGCGACACCCATGCACCACGCGGTAGTGTTTGTATAACCGAATTTCAAAAGGGGTTAATGATTTGTCGGGACGCACACCCGCTCTCCAGCTACACGGCAAATCACAATTGTACTGTGTTTTCAGCCGGGCGGATCGCTCCCGGCTGAAAAACCCTTCATTTAACAGGCTTAAACGGGTTTATGCTCTACCGCGATAAACATCTCAATATCCCAGTAGCCGTCTGCATTGCCGTCATTGAGATAGCGCTCGAAGCAGGGTTTGAGCGCCATCTGGTATTTATTGTCCTGCAACAGGGAATTGAAGAACTGGTACCACGGCGTCGCGAAGTCGTAGTTTTCCACGCGGGCCGTTGCCACAGCATAGTCCCCGCCCGCGATTTCCGTCATCATGACGCCTTCACTGTTTTCCGGAATGATGAAATCGTCCGGCACCGTGACGGCCGTATCACAGCGCAATTTTTCTGCCGGGACCTCATCCGGGTTGTCGTAGTAGACCGCAACCCACTCCAGCGGCTGAATGTGACGCCCGTCTACCCACATCACCAGCTGTTCAAAGCCCTGTTTTACCGTATGTTCCCACGGCCCGACCAAATGAAAACCGGCAATCTTACGTTTCTGTTGCTGCTTAATGCTGTAGTCCATGCTGCCTCCATTTATCACTGTATATTTATACACTATAAAGCGGATTGTGCGGGTTCAGCAAACGTGAAGTGTTTATTATGTGAGCAGACTCGCAACCCTGCCAGTCTGCTCAACGGCACTTAAAGCGCGTGATGCAGATAATCGCTCAGGCGGGAGAACATGCCGCCTTTATCAACGGCTTCCAGCGTCACCAGCGGCCAGTGCGCCACCACTTTGTCGCGATCATAGAGCTGGATCTCCCCGACCCGCTGATGCGCGGCAATCGGTGCTTCCAGCTCTTTTTTGTCCAGCACGTACTTAGCTTTGATGTTTGGCACTTCCGCTTTCGGCAGGGCCAGCCAGAAGTCCTGGTCGGTGCCCAGTTTCACCTGTTCTTTATCGCCGTACCAGATTCGCTCTGTCCCCACCTTTTTACCGTTATGCAGGATCTGGACGGTATCGAAATTCTGCTGCCCCCAGTGCAAGAGTTTCCGGGCCTGGTCCTCACGCCCTTTCGGGCTGTCCGCGCCCATGACCACAGCAATCAAACGACGCTGACCGTCAACGGCAGACGCAATCAGGTTAAAGCCAGCCCCCGAGGTATGCCCCGTTTTCAGCCCGTCCACATTCATGGTTTTATCCCACAGCAGACCGTTGCGGTTTTGCTGGGTGATCCCGTTCCAGGTAAGGCTCTTTTCGCTGTACATATGGTAAAACTCAGGCTCGCCGTGGATGATGGCCCGGGAGAGGACGGCTAAATCGTAGGCCGAACTGTGCTGGCCCGGCGCGTCCAGACCGTGGACGGTTTCAAAGTGCGTATCGCGCAGGTTCAGCTTTTGTACATAGTCATTCATCATCTTCACAAACTGCGGCTGGCCGCCCGCCACGTGATCGGCCAGCGCCACGCAGGCGTCGTTACCGGAATCGACAATCAGACCGCGGCTCAAATCGCGTACGGAGACACGATCGCCCTCTTTCAGGAACATGAGCGACGATCCGTCAAAAACCGGGTTCCCTTTGGCCCACGCATCACGGCCGACGGTGACAATGTCGTCCGGCGAGATACGATGGCTGTCAATGGCCCGATCCACCACATAGCCCGTCATCAGCTTGGTCAGGCTCGCCGGATTACGTTGTTGATGTTCGTTGCCCGCCGTTAAGATCTGACCAGTCGTGTAATCCATCAGCACCCAGGAGCCCGCCTGAATGGCCGGAGGCTGCGGCGAAAAATCCAGTGGTTCGGCCGCAAAGGCAGATGAGACACTCGAAGCGAGTAAAGAAACAGCAATAAACAGACGGCGTTTCAACGGTATATCCTCAGGTCATTAAAAATCGATGACCTTTTTACGGGAGTTCCGCTGTCGTTACCTGGCTTAATTGCAAAAAAATGTGACAGAACGCATATTTTTCTCTGAAGACGACGCGCAAATTTGCGACGCAGCGGCGCTTTTTATTCGGTCTGACCCGCACGATCGTTTACCATAGTGACGTCAATTTTTAACAGGATGGTATTACTGGTGTCTGACTCTGCCGCACGCCCGACTTTTTTATTCCACGACTACGAAACCTTTGGCACACACCCGGCGCTGGACCGACCGGCGCAGTTTGCCGCCATCCGCACCGACGACGAATTCAACATCATTGGCGAGCCTGAGGTTTTTTACTGCAAACCCGCGGATGACTATCTGCCTCAGCCCGGCGCGGTGATGGTCACCGGGATCACCCCTCAGGAAGCGCGGGAGAAAGGCGTTAACGAGGCAGAGTTCGCCCGCCGCATACACGATCTGTTTACCGTTCCCCATACCTGCGTGGTGGGGTACAACAACATCCGTTTTGATGATGAAGTGACGCGCAACATCTTCTATCGTAACTTCTACGATCCCTATGCCTGGAGCTGGCAGAACCGCAATTCGCGCTGGGATTTGCTCGACATCATGCGCGCCTGTTATGCCCTGCGTCCTGAAGGCATCATCTGGCCCGAAAATGAAGAAGGACTCCCCAGCTTCCGGCTGGAGCACCTGACGCGCGCCAACGGCATTGAGCACAGCAATGCCCACGACGCGATGGCGGACGTCTATGCCACCATTGCCATGGCGAAACTGGTGAAAACTGCACAGCCCCGGCTGTTTGAGTATCTGCTGAGCCATCGCAACAAGCAGAAACTCATGACCCTTATCGACGTACCGCAGATGAAACCCCTGGTGCATATTTCCGGCATGTTTGGTGCCTGGCGCGGCAATACCAGCTGGGTTGCCCCGCTGGCGTGGCATCCGGACAACCGTAATGCGGTCATCATGGTGGATTTAGCCGGTGATATTTCACCGCTGCTGGAGCTCGACAGCGATACCCTGCGCGAACGGCTGTACACGCCGAAAAATGAACTCGGCGATCTGCCTGCGGTACCGGTCAAACTGGTGCATATCAACAAATGCCCGGTCCTGGCGCAGGCGAATACGCTGCGACCGGAAGATGCGGACAGGCTGGGCATTAACCGCCAGCACTGCCTCGATAACCTGAAAGTACTGCGTGAAAATCCGCAGGTGCGGGAGAAAGTGGTGGCCATTTTTGCCGAAGCCGAGCCATTTGTGCCGTCTGAAAACGTGGATGCTCAGCTGTACAATGGGTTCTTCAGCGATGCCGATCGCGCGGCCATGAATATCGTTCTGCAAACCGAGCCGCGTAACTTACCGGCGCTGGATATCACTTTCGCCGATAAACGCATCGAAAAATTGATGTTTAATTACCGGGCGCGTAACTTCCCCGGCACGCTGGATGAAGCGGAACAGGAACGCTGGCTGCAGCATCGTCGCAACGTGTTTACGCCAGAGTACCTGCACAGCTATGCACAGGAGCTGGAGATGCTTTACGGCCAGTATGAAGGGAATGCTGAGAAACAGGCACTGTTGAAATCTCTGTTCCAGTACGCGCAAGAGATAGTTTGACCGATGGGTATAAAAAAAGCCGGAGGCGATGTCTCCGGCTTTTTTTGCCCGTTGGCGCAGCGCTTACGCGGGCCTACGGGTTTTGTAGGTCGGGTAAGGCGTAGCCGCCACCCGACACAGTATTACGCGACGTCTTCGTACTGCGGAACCGGGTTACGGAAGCTCTTCGTGACGCAGGCCAGATAAACCAGGCCGATACCCGCCCAGATCAGGCCAAGCACCATTGAGCTCTCTTCCAGGTTAACCCACAGCGCACCTACGGTCAGCGCACCACACATCGGCAGGAACAGATACTGGAAGTGATCTTTCAACGTTTTGTTGCGCTTTTCACGGATCCAGAACTGAGAGATAACCGACAGGTTAACAAAGGTGAACGCCACCAGCGCACCGAAGTTAATCAGCGCCGTTGCCATCACCAGGTCAAAATTGATTGCCAGAAGCGCAATAGCCCCCACCAGGATGATGTTCATCGCCGGGGTACGCCAGGTTGGGTGAACGTAGCCGAAGAAGCTTTTCGGGAATACGCCATCACGACCCATAACGTACATCAGACGCGCAACGCCTGCATGAGCGGCCATACCGGACGCCAGTACAGTGATGGTGGAGAAGATCAGCGCGCCAACCTGGAACGCTTTACCCGCCACATAGAGCATAATTTCCGGCTGAGACGCATCCGGATCCTTGAAGCGGGAGATATCCGGGAAGTACAGCTGCAGGAAATAGGTCGAGAAAATAAAGATCAGACCACCAATCAGCGCCGTCAGGAAGATAGCACGCGGGATCACGCGCTCTGCATCTTTGGTTTCCTCAGACAGGTTGCTGATCCCGTCAAAACCGGTAAAGGAGAAGCAGAGAATGGTCGCCCCGGTAATCATCGGGATCACATGCGCATCACCAGACCAGAACGGCTTGCTGCTCGCCAGCGTACCCGCGCCTTCGCCGTGGAACACACCGTAGATCACCATGCCAAGAATAACGGCAATCAGCACAACCTGAAGCACAACGATAACGGAGTTAAAGTTGGCGACAGACTTAATGCTGCGCAGGTTAAAGGCGGTCATAAAGGCCACCAGCGCCACGACGAACATCCAGGATGGAATCGACGGCACCAGCGCTTCAAAATAGATTTTTGCCAGCAGAATGTTGATCATCGGCGCGAACAGATAGTCGAGCAGCGAAGACCAGCCCACCATAAAGCCTACTGTCGGGCTGATGGATTTCTGGGCATAGGTGTAGGCGGAACCCGCAGACGGATAGCGACGCACCAGTTTACCGTAGCTCAGCGCGGTAAAGAGGATCGCCACCAGCGCGAAGGCGTAAGCCGTCGGCACATGACCGTCAGTGAGGCCTGATACGATACCGAATGTATCAAACAGCGTCATTGGTTGCATATAGGCCAGACCCATCATGACAACCGGAATCAACGTAAGCGTTTTACGTAATTCCACGCGAGAGGTGTTTGGAGTTGCGTTATGCGACATAGTTATTCTCCTTTACGGTGATAACCGCCACGTAAGCGAAAAATTGCCCCATTTCTTTCTTCCTCAGCGACAACAACTGTCGGATTTTAGTAAATATCTATCCGGTACGAAGCCCGGCCTCTTGGTTTTTAGTTTCGTTTCGTACATGCAAAAAAAAATAACCGACGCCTTTTATATCGTCGATTATTCATTTGGTTGCAGCGGCGGCATTTTGCCCCACATCGGATACAAAAGGCAATACTTTGCAACGCAGCGGGGAATTTTCTTTTTGCTAACTGGCTGATTTCTCGACACTGCCCTGAGCATAAACAGCAGCGATAGCACTATTTGCTAAAATTTCGTCCCGCCACCAGGCACTGGCCAGCCCGGCGGTCTGTTCATTCCAGCCCACCCACACCGATTCGTTGCTGTTTTGAGCAAGTACCTGTTTTTCAACAAGCGCACCGCTATCGATAAAGCGCTGCGCCAGATAGCGGGGTAAATAGCCGCAACCCAGACCGCTTATCTGCAGCTCCAGCTTGGTTTTAAAGTCAAAAACGGTAATCGCTTCCTGTTCATCAAGCAGTTGCGAGGAAACCGCACATTCCGGACGCGAACTGTCGCCAACCACTATTGCGCGGTAACCCTTAATCACGCGCCGGTTTATAGGTTCAGGCTCCTGCGCCAGCGGATGATGTGGCGCCACGGCGAAGACCTGCTCCAGCACGCCCAGGCGGGCAAAACCAAAATCACTCAACTGGGGAGGCTCATGGAGTGCACCAACAAAAATGTCTGCCCTGCCCTGGGTTAAGGCATCCCAGGATCCGCCCAGCACGCCATTGATGAAAATAAGCCGGGTCACGCTGTGGTGCTGGTAGAAGGCCTCAATCAACGGCGTCAGGAGAGAAAAGGGAAAGGTGTCATCCACGCCAATCACCAGCTCGTTTTCCCACCCCTGATGAAGCTTAACGGCCTGTTTTTCCAGTTCGCGAACGGTATGGAGGACTTCACGTCCTTTTTCCAGCAGCATTTGTCCGGTACGGGTGAACCGCGCGCGATGCCCGGAGCGATCGAGGATCTGAATATTGAGATCGCTTTCCAGCTTTTGAACGGTGTAGCTCAGCGCGGAAGGGGTTTTGAAGAGCTTTGCCGACGCAGCCGCAAAGCTCCCCTCTTTTTCCAGTGCATCCAGAATAATTAGAACATCCAGCAGCGGTTTCATGCTCGCCCCCCTTCTGGTGTGCGATCGTCTCCGCTGCGGGACTTATTCCATGGGCATCACCAGCGGATCGGGATACTGATACTCAAACCCCAGCTCATGACAAATGCGATTGCCATCAACAACTTTGCCTTTACCACCATCCTTTGCTTCCCCAAAAACCGGCGGAGCCAGACCCAACTGACGTGCCATCAGCGGGTAAAACGTGCTGCGCGTCGGATGAGACGGTGCACATATATTATAGATGTGTCCACCTTTTGGAGCCTGTAAGAGTAGTTCAATCGCGGCAATCACATCGTCTAAATGCACCAGATTGACGACATGCTGACCGTCTGGCGCAGACTTACCGGCAAAAAAACGTCCCGGATGGCGCCCGGGTCCAACCAGTCCCGCCAGACGCACAATATCAACCTGCGTACCGGGCAGATTATGCAGCCAGTCTTCCAGCTCTTTCAGAACCTGCCCGCTCGCGGTCACGGGACGGCGCTCGGAAGTCTCTTTTACGACGCCTTCCACCTCGCCATAGACAGAGGTCGAACTGGTAAAAATAATGCGGGGAACATGGTGCGCCAGTGCGCTGTCGACAATCTCCTGCATCGCCTGCAGATAAAATGACTCACCCGGCCCGCTGCGCCGGGCGGGTAAGGTGATCACCAGCGCATCGACGTTCATCAGCGTGTCCAGATCGTCAGCATCACATATCAGCTCCGGCTCAAGACGCAGCTCAACGCCATCAATACCGCACATGCGCGCTGCCTCGACCCCATCCGCTGTGGTTTTGCTTCCGGTCACCTGCCAGCCTTTTGCGGCTAATGACATCGCCAGCGGCATTCCCAGCCACCCTAAACCGACAATCGCGACCTTTTTCATGCGAATTCTCCTGACTCTCACTCGTCTTTCATAAGGCTACGCCAGCCCGGCAGAACACACAATTCATAGCATCAATATGAAATGAATTAATGATCAAAAAAAGCCCTTGCAATATGTCGCACAACTGGTTTAGGTTAAAAGACATCAAATGAATAAGCATTCATCGAGAATTTATATGACACGCGTTCAATTTAAACACCACCATCATCACCATCATCCTGACTAGTCTTTCAGGCGATGTGTGCTGGAAGACGTTTGGATCTTCCAGTGGTGCATGAACGCATGAGAAAGCCCCCGGAAGATCTTCTTCCGGGGGCTTTTTTTTGGACCGAATTCAGACAGGTTAAAACAGGTTAACGAGGAATAAAGAATGTTAGATAACTCACGCTTACGCATAGCTATTCAAAAATCAGGCCGTTTAAGTGATGATTCACGCGAACTGCTGGCCCGCTGCGGGATTAAAATCAACCTGCACACCCAGCGCCTGATTGCTCTGGCTGAAAACATGCCCATCGACATTCTGCGCGTGCGTGATGACGATATTCCCGGCCTGGTCATGGATGGCGTCGTTGACCTTGGCATCATCGGTGAAAACGTGCTGGAAGAAGAGCTGCTGACCCGCCGTGCGCAAGGGGAAGATCCGCGTTACTTCACCCTGCGTCGTCTGGATTTCGGCGGTTGCCGCCTGTCGCTGGCGACGCCGGTTGATGAAGCCTGGGACGGCCCGGCCGCGCTGAACGGTAAACGTATCGCCACCTCCTACCCTCACCTGTTAAAGCGTTACCTGGACCAGAAAGGCGTGCAGTTTAAATCCTGTCTGCTGAACGGCTCAGTTGAAGTGGCTCCGCGCGCGGGTCTGGCGGACGCCATCTGTGACCTGGTTTCCACCGGCGCGACGCTGGAAGCGAACGGCCTGCGCGAAGTGGAAGTGATCTACCGCTCCAAAGCATGCCTGATCCAGCGTGACGGCGAGATGGCCGATGCCAAGCAACAGCTGATCGACAAACTCCTGACCCGTATTCAGGGCGTGATTCAGGCGCGTGAATCCAAATACATCATGATGCACGCTCCGACCGAGCGTCTGGATGAGGTGATTGCCCTCCTGCCAGGCGCTGAGCGCCCGACCATCCTGCCGCTGGCGGGCGATCAGCAGCGCGTCGCGATGCACATGGTGAGTAGCGAAACCCTGTTCTGGGAAACCATGGAAAAACTGAAGGCGCTGGGGGCAAGCTCCATCCTGGTGCTGCCAATTGAGAAGATGATGGAGTAATTGCCATGAGCTTTAACACAATCATCGACTGGAATACCTGTAGCGACGCGCAACAGCGCGAGCTGCTGATGCGCCCGGCGATTTCCGCTTCCGAGAGCATCTCACGCACCGTGGCGGAGATCCTGGATAACGTCAAAGCCCGTGGCGATGACGCGCTGCGTGAATACAGCGCAAAATTTGATAAGACGGACGTCGGCGCATTGAGGGTGACCGAGCAGGAAATCCTGGATGCCAGCAATCGTCTGGGGGATGACATCAAGCAGGCGATGGCCGTCGCGGTGAAAAACATCGATACCTTCCACACCGCGCAGAAGCTGCAGACCGTGGATGTCGAAACCCTGCCCGGCGTGCGTTGTCAGCAGGTAACCCGTCCGGTCGCGTCTGTGGGGCTCTATATTCCCGGCGGTTCGGCTCCCCTGTTCTCCACCGTCCTGATGCTGGCCACCCCGGCGCGCATCGCCGGTTGCCAGAAAGTGGTGCTCTGCTCCCCACCGCCCATTGCCGATGAAATTCTCTACGCGGCAAAACTGTGCGGTGTGCAGGCGGTCTATAAAGTGGGCGGCGCACAGGCGATTTCTGCCCTGGCGTTTGGCACCGAATCCATTCCGAAGGTCGACAAAATTTTTGGCCCGGGTAATGCCTTCGTGACCGAAGCCAAGCGCCAGGTCAGCCAGCGTCTGGACGGCGCGGCCATTGACATGCCTGCCGGCCCGTCTGAAGTGCTGGTGATTGCCGACAGCGGCGCAACGCCAGATTTCGTGGCGTCTGACCTGCTTTCCCAGGCGGAACACGGCCCGGACTCGCAGGTGATCCTCCTGACTCCGGATGCCGATATGGCCACGCGCGTTGGCGAAGCCGTCGAGCGCCAGCTTGCCGACCTGCCCCGCGCCGACACGGCACGCCAGGCGTTAGCGGCCAGCCGCCTGATTGTGGCGCGCGATCTGGCGCAGTGCATTGCCATCTCCAACCAGTACGGCCCGGAGCACCTGATTATTCAGACCCGTAACGCGCGCGAGCTGGTCGACAGCATCACCAGCGCAGGCTCGGTGTTCCTCGGCGACTGGTCTCCGGAATCCGCTGGCGATTACGCCTCCGGCACCAACCACGTTCTGCCGACGTATGGCTATACCTCAACCTGTTCCAGCCTGGGCCTGGCGGATTTCCAGAAACGCATGACCGTGCAGGAACTCTCCCGCGAAGGGTTTGCCTCACTGGCATCCACCATTGAGACGCTGGCCGCCGCCGAGCGCCTGACCGCTCACAAAAATGCCGTTACGCTGCGCGTTGCAGCCCTGAAGGAGCAAGCATGAACATTGAAGAATTAGCCCGCGAAAATGTCCGTCGCCTGACGCCTTACCAGTCTGCACGCCGTCTGGGGGGCAAAGGAGATGTCTGGCTGAACGCCAACGAATTCCCGACCGCGGTGCAGTTTGAGCTGTCGCAGCAGACGCTGAACCGTTATCCGGAGTGTCAGCCGAAAGCGGTGATTGAGAACTACGCGCAGTACGCAGGGGTGAAGCCAGAGCAGGTGCTGGTCAGCCGCGGAGCCGACGAGGGTATTGAACTGCTGATCCGCGCGTTCTGCGAGCCGGGCAAAGATGCCGTGATGTACTGCCAGCCGACCTACGGCATGTACAGCGTCAGCGCAGAAACCTTCGGCGTGGCGTGCCGTAACGTGCTCTCTCTGGAGAACTGGCAGCTGGATCTGCAGGGGATTGCCGACAATCTCGACGGCGTAAAAGTGGTGTTTGTCTGCAGCCCAAACAACCCGACCGGGCAGATTATTAACCCGCAGGATATCCGTACCCTGCTGGAGATGACGCGCGGTAAAGCCCTGGTGGTGGCCGACGAAGCCTACATTGAGTTCTGTCCGCAGGCGACGCTGGCAGGCTGGCTGGAAGAGTATCCACACCTGGTGGTACTGCGTACGCTGTCGAAAGCCTTTGCCCTCGCGGGTCTGCGCTGCGGATTTACCCTGGCGAATAAAGAAGTCATCGACCTGCTGCTGAAAGTGATTGCCCCGTACCCGCTCTCCACGCCGGTTGCCGACATTGCGGCCCAGGCGCTGACCCCGCAGGGGATCAACGCGATGCGCGAACGTGTGGCGCAGATCCTTGAGGAGCGTCAGTATCTGGTGACCGCCCTGAAAGAGATTCCTTGCGTGGAGCAGGTCTTCGACTCGGAAACCAACTACATCCTGGTGCGCTTCACCGCTTCCAGCGCCGTATTTAAATCTTTATGGGATCAGGGCATTATCTTACGAGACCAGAATAAACAACCTTCCCTGAGCGGTTGCCTGCGCATTACCGTAGGCACTCGCGCAGAGAGCCAGCGCGTGATTGACGCCCTGAAAGCGGAGAAAGTATGACCCAGAAGATCCTTTTTATCG
The DNA here is from genome assembly GCF_026319105.1 of Enterobacter sp. HSTU-ASh6. Lineage (NCBI taxonomy): Bacteria > Pseudomonadati > Pseudomonadota > Gammaproteobacteria > Enterobacterales > Enterobacteriaceae > Enterobacter > Enterobacter sp. HSTU-ASh6. The sequence continues at coordinate 14,748 of NZ_WSPD01000031.1, forward strand.
ATCGCGACGGCACCCTTATTTCGGAGCCACCAGCCGATTTTCAGGTCGATCGTTTCGACAAGCTGGCTTTTGAACCCGACGTGATCCCGGTGCTGCTGAAGCTGCAAAAAGCAGGCTTTAAGCTGGTGATGATCACCAACCAGGACGGTCTGGGTACCGACAGCTTCCCGCAGGCGGATTTTGACGGCCCGCATAATCTGATGATGCAGGTGCTCACCTCTCAGGGCGTGGTCTTTGATGAGGTGCTGATTTGCCCGCACATGCCAGCCGATGAGTGCGACTGCCGTAAGCCAAAAGTGAAGCTGGTAGAACGCTATCTGGCGGAAGATGTGCTGGATAAAACCAACAGCTATGTCATCGGCGATCGCATCACCGATATCACGCTGGCGGAAAACATGGGCATCGCGGGGCTGCGTTATGACCGCAACAACCTTAACTGGGCGATGATTGGCGAGCAGCTGACCAAACGTGACCGCTTTTCCCACGTTGAGCGCAACACCAAAGAGACGCAGATTGACGTGAAGGTCTGGCTGGACCGTGAAGGCGGCAGCAAGATCCACACCGGCGTCGGTTTCTTCGACCACATGCTGGACCAGATTGCCACCCACGGCGGTTTCCGCATGGAGATCACGGTCAAAGGCGACCTGTACATTGACGATCACCACACCGTGGAAGATACCGGCCTGGCGCTGGGTGAAGCGCTGAAGCTGGCGCTCGGCGATAAGCGCGGTATTAACCGTTTTGGCTTCGTTCTGCCGATGGACGAATGCCTGGCGCGCTGCGCCATGGATATCTCCGGACGTCCGCACCTGGAATATAAAGCAGACTTCAACTACCAGCGCGTGGGCGATCTGAGCACCGAAATGGTGGAGCACTTCTTCCGCTCACTGTCCTACACCATGGGCCTGACGCTGCACCTGAAGACCAAGGGCAAGAACGACCACCACCGCGTAGAGAGTCTCTTCAAGGCCTTCGGCCGTACCCTTCGCCAGGCGATCCGCGTGGAAGGTGACGCCCTGCCTTCATCGAAAGGAGTGCTGTAATGAATGTGGTGATTCTGGATACCGGATGCGCCAACCTGAACTCCGTAAAGTCGGCCATCACCCGCCACGGCTACGAGCCGGTGGTCAGCCGTGACCCGGACGTGGTGCTGCGCGCCGATAAATTATTCCTGCCGGGGGTTGGCACCGCGCAGGCGGCGATGGACCAGATCCACGCGCGCGAGCTGGTCGATCTGATCAAAGCCTGTACCCAGCCGGTGCTGGGGATTTGCTTAGGCATGCAGCTTCTGGGACGTCGCAGCGAAGAGAGTAACGGCGTTGACCTGCTGGGCATTATCGACGAAGACGTGCCGAGAATGACCGACCACGGCCTGCCTCTGCCGCACATGGGCTGGAACCGCGTCTACGCCAAAGCGGGCGACCGCCTGTTCCGCGGCATTGAAGACGGGGCATATTTCTACTTCGTGCACAGCTACGCCATGCCGGTGAACGCGAATACGATCGCCCAGTGCAACTACGGCGAGGCGTTCACTGCGGCCGTGCAGAAAGACAATTTCTTCGGCGTACAGTTTCACCCGGAGCGCTCTGGCGCAGCGGGCGCGCAGCTGCTGAAAAACTTCCTGGAGATGTGATGATTATTCCCGCTTTAGATTTAATTGACGGCACGGTTGTCCGTCTCCATCAGGGTGATTATGGCCAGCAGCGCGACTACGGGAACGACCCGCTGCCGCGCCTGCAGGAGTATGCCGCGCAGGGTGCGCAGGTCCTGCATCTTGTGGATTTGACCGGCGCGAAAGATCCGGCGAAACGCCAGATCCCCCTGCTGAAAAATCTGGTTGCCGGTGTTGATGTGCCCGTCCAGGTTGGCGGCGGCGTGCGTACGGAAGACGACGTCGCAGCACTGCTGGAGGCAGGCGTGGCGCGTGTGGTGGTCGGTTCTACCGCGGTGAAAGAGCCTGAGACCGTAAAAGGCTGGTTCCGTCGTTTTGGTGCCGACGCGCTGGTACTGGCGCTGGACGTGCGCATTGATGAACAGGGTAATAAACAGGTGGCGGTCAGCGGCTGGCAGGAAAACTCCGGCATAACGCTGGAAGCGCTGGTCGAGATGTATCTTCCCGTTGGCCTGAAGCACGTTCTGTGCACGGATATCTCCCGCGACGGCACGCTGGCCGGCTCCAACGTTTCGTTATACGAAGAAGTCTGCGCCCGTTATCCGCAGGTGGCGTTCCAGTCATCTGGCGGCATCGGTGACTTAGCCGATATCGCCGCGCTGCGCGGGACTGGTGTGAAGGGCGTGATAGTGGGCCGGGCCCTGCTGGAAGGAAAATTTACTGTGACGGAGGCGATTCAATGCTGGCAAAACGGATAATCCCTTGCCTGGACGTACGTGACGGCCAGGTGGTAAAAGGCGTGCAGTTCCGCAACCACGAGATCATCGGCGATATCGTCCCGCTGGCAAAACGCTATGCCGATGAAGGCGCAGATGAGCTGGTATTTTACGATATCACCGCCTCCAGCGATGGCCGCGTGGTGGACAAAAGCTGGGTCGCGCGCGTGGCAGAAGTGATTGACATCCCCTTCTGCGTGGCGGGCGGGATTAAGTCTGCTGACGACGCCGCCAAAATTCTCTCGTTTGGTGCCGACAAGATCTCCATCAACTCCCCTGCCCTGGCCGACCCGGAGCTGATTACCCGTCTCGCCGATCGCTTTGGCGTGCAGTGTATTGTCGTGGGAATCGACACCTGGTATGACGCCGCTACGGGTAAATATCACGTCAACCAGTATACCGGCGATGAGAGCCGGACACGTGTGACGCAGTGGGAGACGCTCGACTGGGTGCAGGAAGTGCAGAAGCGCGGCGCGGGCGAAATCGTGTTGAACATGATGAACCAGGACGGCGTGCGTAACGGGTATGACCTTGAGCAACTGAAAAAAGTCCGTGCGGTCTGCCACGTACCGCTGATTGCCTCCGGCGGCGCGGGCACCATGGAGCACTTCCTGGAAGCCTTCCGCGACGCGAACGTGGATGGCGCGCTGGCCGCCTCCGTGTTCCACAAACAGATTATCAATATTGGTGAGTTAAAAACGTACCTGGCCGACCAGGGCGTGGAGATCAGGGTATGTTAACAGAGCAACAACAGGCACAGCTGGACTGGGAAAAAACCGACGGATTACTGCCGGTGGTTGTGCAGCATGCGGTTTCAGGCGAAGTGCTGATGCTGGGGTATATGAACCAGGACGCGCTGGCAAAAACACTCGACAGCGGCAAAGTGACCTTTTACTCCCGCACGAAACAGCGTCTGTGGACCAAGGGTGAAACCTCGGGCCATTTCCTGAATGTGGTCAACATTACGCCTGACTGCGATAACGACACCCTGCTGGTACTGGCCAATCCGATTGGCCCGACCTGCCATAAAGGCACCAGCAGTTGCTTCGGTGAGGCAAGCCACCAGTGGTTGTTCCTGTATCAACTGGAACAGTTACTGGCTGAGCGTAAAACAGCGGATCCTGAGAGCTCCTATACCGCGAAGCTGTACGCCAGCGGCACCAAGCGTATTGCGCAGAAGGTGGGTGAGGAAGGCGTTGAAACCGCGCTGGCCGCCACGGTACATGACCGCGAGGAGTTGACCAATGAAGCGTCGGATTTGATGTATCACCTGCTGGTACTGCTGCAGGATCAGGAGCTGGATTTAACGGCGGTGATAGAAAACCTTCGTAAGCGGCATAGATAAAAAAACCGGGGAAATTCCCCGGTTTTTTTATCTGCGGTGAATCAGGCTTTAGGTTTGTAGTTTCGCAGCGCGTTGCGGCCCAGGACCACACCAGAACCGATAATCCCACCGAGCAAGACGGCAAGAATCAGGGTGATAGCCTTTTTCGGGCTGTCACGATAGACAGGGAGGTCCGGCTTCATGACATAACGATAGACGTGAATAGTGTCCGGATTCACCTTCAGTTTCTCGATATCCAGTAAGTTTTGTTTCGTCTGATAGTAAGCCGCGGAGAAAACCAGCGGGCGAGACGCTTCGTTATCAATCATCGACTTCAGCGCTTCGCTTCCCAGTAAGAACATGGTTTCCTGAGTCACGTCCTGAGTTTGCTGGATCTGCGGAGTGGTAATTTTCGCCGCTTCAGCATTCTTGAGGGCTTCCGTGATCTGCTTGATTCGCAGATCTTTCTGCTCCTGAGCCACCTTCTCCTGGTTTTCCAGAGAGTCATTTAGCGTAGCGATCTGCTGCTTGATGTTATCTTTGAGGTCAAGCGCGAGTTCCTTCGCCGTTTGCTCGTCGACCTGCTGAATATACTGTGCCAGCTGCTTTTGCGCCGCGTCTGCAGATTCCCCCTGGTAGGAGACACTTAACGGCAGAGGTTGACCCTTAACGGTAGTATCGATGGTCAGCTTCTCAGGTATTTCCTGGTTTTCGAGCGCCTGGGCTAAAGCAGAAAATGAGGAATTGAAACGGTTAATGGCGCGGTTTTGGATATCGAGCATCGAAGGCGCTGCGCCGCCGTAAAGGATATTCAGTGCATTGGCGTAAGTGGCAATCTGCGCCGCATCCGGCTGAGCAATGATCGCGGAAGAGGTCCATTTCTCTTTTGCGACAGTGATATAAATACCCGCCAGGACGATAAAAACAGCAACAAAAGCGCCAATTACCCACTTTCCACGCCACAGCTGTAGCACTAAATCAAGTAAATCAATTTGCTCCGGGCCATTACTGCTATTAACCGGAGTATTGTTGTTCTGCGTCATACAATCCCTAACAGATGAAAAAGGGCAAAAATAAACATGTTTACATAGTGTATCTGTTGCCAGCGATTTTTCTATCAGAATCCGATGAGTTATATCGGAAAGTTGAGTTATCTAAGTCGCAGCCGACGCGCTATCATATAGCAATTCTGATGCCTCAGACATCGACGAGATAGAAAAGTTAACGAGGGAAGCTATGAAATTTTTGGTTACGGGCGCGGCAGGGTTTATCGGTTCTCATGTCAGCAAACGCTTACTGGACGCCGGACACCAGGTCGTCGGGATTGATAATCTCAATGACTACTATGATGTGAACCTTAAGCTGGCACGTCTGGACTTGCTCAAATCCGCGAATTTCACCTTCCACAAGATGGAGTTAGCCGATCGTGAGGGGATGGCGGCGCTGTTTGCCAGCGAGAAGTTTGATCGCGTCATTCATCTGGCTGCACAGGCAGGGGTTCGCTACTCTCTTGAAAACCCACACGCCTATGCGGACGCCAACCTGGTGGGTCACCTCAACGTACTGGAAGGGTGTCGTCATAACAAGGTACAGCACCTGCTGTATGCTTCATCAAGCTCCGTTTATGGTCTGAACCGCAAGATGCCGTTCTCCACTGACGACTCCGTAGACCACCCGGTGTCACTGTATGCGGCGACCAAAAAAGCCAATGAGCTGATGTCGCATACCTATTCCCATCTGTATAACCTGCCGACCACTGGCCTGCGTTTCTTTACCGTATATGGCCCGTGGGGCCGTCCGGATATGGCGCTGTTTAAGTTCACCAAAGCGATGATTGAAGGCAAAAGCATCGATGTTTACAACTACGGTAAGATGAAGCGTGACTTTACTTACATTGACGACATCGCTGAAGCCATTATTCGTCTGCAGGATGTCATCCCTCAGGCCGATGCAGACTGGACCGTCGAGACAGGTTCCCCGGCAACCAGCTCCGCGCCTTATCGCGTTTACAACATTGGTAACAGCTCTCCGGTCGAGCTCATGGATTACATTACGGCGCTGGAAGAAGCACTCGGCAAAGAAGCAGAGAAAAACATGATGCCGATTCAACCGGGTGACGTGCTGGAAACCAGCGCGGATACGAAAGCGTTGTATGACGTTATTGGCTTTAAACCGCAGACCTCAGTCAAAGACGGTGTGAAAAACTTTGTCGACTGGTATCGCGCTTTCTACAAGGTCTGAAAATAAAAAACCCGGCCATGTTGCCGGGTTTTTTATGCGTGTTAGAAGCTATCAATCGCTTCCGAACAGATCGCGGGTATAGACTTTATCCGCCACGTCCGCCAGCTCTTCCGCCATGCGGTTAGAGATGATCACGTCCGCTTCCTGCTTGAATGCATTCAGATCGCGAATCACACGGGAGTGGAAGAACTCATCTTCCTGCATCGCTGGTTCATAAATAATAACCTGAACCCCTTTCGCCTTAATACGCTTCATGATGCCCTGAATGGAAGAGGCACGGAAGTTATCAGAACCGCTTTTCATGATCAGACGATATACGCCGACGACTTTAGGCTGACGCGCAAGGATAGAATCTGAAATGAAATCTTTACGCGTACGGTTAGCGTCAACGATCGCCGAAATCAGGTTGTTTGGTACAGCCTGATAGTTGGCCAGCAGCTGCTTCGTGTCTTTTGGCAGGCAATAACCACCATAGCCAAATGACGGGTTGTTATAGTGGTTACCAATGCGCGGATCCAGGCAGACGCCTTCAATAATCTGACGGCTGTTCAGGCCAAGGCTTTCTGCGTAGCTGTCCAGCTCGTTAAAGTAGGCAACGCGCATGGCAAGGTAGGTGTTGGCAAAGAGCTTAATCGCTTCGGCTTCGGTGGAGTCGGTGAACAGTACCGGAATATCCTTCTTAACGGCACCTTCCTGAAGCAGTGCGGCAAAACGCTCTGCGCGCGCTGAACGCTCGCCAATAACGATACGAGAAGGATGCAGGTTATCGTACAGCGCCCTTCCCTCACGCAGGAACTCTGGCGAGAAGAAGATATTATCAATACCGAACTTCTCTTTAATGGATTTAGTGAAACCTACCGGAATAGTCGATTTAATAACCATCACCGCTTTTGGATTAATCGCGATAACGTCTTTGATCACCGCTTCCACAGTAGAGGTGTTGAAGTAGTTGGTTTTCGGATCGTAGTCAGTGGGAGTAGCGATGATGACGTAATCCGCATCACGATAGGCGTCTTCTTTATCGGTGGTTGCACGGAAATTCAGTGGCTTGTTCGCCAGATACTCCTGGATCTCTTTATCGACAATCGGGGACTTCTTCTGGTTAAGCATGTCCACTTTGGCCTGCACGATATCCAGCGCAACCACTTCATGATTCTGCGCAATCAGGATACCGTTTGAAAGGCCAACATAGCCTGTTCCGGAAATGGTTATTTTCATTCGTTTGGCTTCTTCAGTATGAGTTTCTGATGACATTCAAACCGTCACCACAATGATTAACTGGTGGTTTTTTAGCGCTAACGCTATTTAACTGTCAAGGCTATCCCCTGGCGGATGAACGCACTTCACTCTGTATGGAGGCTGCCAGAACAGAGCTCAAAGCACCTTTTTTCCAGCAGCATTGCTGCTTTTTCACGATGCCGCAGACTTTACCACAAGCACGTTCAAATCAGACTAATCCCTTAGTCAGATTGAGAAGATATTGCCCATAGCCGGTCTTTTTCAAAGGCTCGGCAAGTGCACGGAGCTGTTCCGCATTGATAAAACCTCTGCGAAATGCAATCTCTTCAGGACAAGATACTTTCAGCCCCTGACGCTCTTCGATAGTTGCGATGAAATTACTTGCCTCAATCATGCTCTGGTGCGTCCCGGTATCCAGCCATGCATAACCGCGTCGCATCATTGCGACGGATAATCTTCCCTGCTGCATATAAAGACGATTGATATCGGTTATTTCCAGTTCGCCCCGCGCTGAAGGGCTTAAGCTCTTCGCCATCTCAATAACGTCGTTATCGTAAAAATAGAGGCCCGTTATGGCATAGTTACTTTTCGGCTGCTGAGGTTTTTCTTCAAGACCGATCGCAGTACCGTCGTTGTCGAATTCAACCACACCGTAACGCTCTGGATCGCTGACATGATAGGCAAATACGGTTGCCCCACTTTCCTGACTGGCGGCGTCCTCCAGCAATCGAGGAAGATCGTGACCATAGAAAATATTATCGCCTAAAACCAGCGCACAGTTATCCTCGCCGATAAATTCTTCACCAAGAATAAACGCCTGAGCTAAACCGTCCGGACTCGGCTGAATCTTATATTGCAGGTGTAACCCCCACTGGCTGCCATCACCCAGAAGTTGCTCAAAACGAGGGGTATCCTGCGGTGTACTAATGATAAGAATATCTTTGATACCAGCGAGCATCAGCGTTGAAAGCGGATAGTAGATCATCGGCTTGTCATAGATGGGCAACAACTGCTTACTCACTGCCATTGTGACCGGATAAAGACGAGTGCCCGAGCCACCCGCTAAGATAATACCTTTACGCTTCGCCATTACTTGCGCTCCCCATAATTCTGTTCAATCCAGCTCTTATAGGCGCCACTTTTAACATTCGAGACCCATTCCGAATTGTTTAAATACCACTCAACCGTTTTACGTATACCGCTTTCAAATGTTTCCCTGGGTGTCCAGCCCAGTTCACGGCTAATTTTATGCGCATCTATAGCGTAACGGCGGTCGTGGCCAGGCCGGTCTGCGACATAGGTTATCTGCTCGCGATATGATTTTTCCTTCGGAACGATTTCATCCAGCAAATCGCAAATAGTATGTACAACCTCAATATTTTTCTTCTCGTTGTGACCACCGATATTATACGTTTCGCCAGGTTTACCAGTTGTCAGAACGGTATAAAGCGCACGGGCATGATCTTCCACATATAACCAGTCGCGAATCTGATCGCCCTTCCCGTAAATCGGTAACGATTTGTTCTCAATGGCATTAAGAATAACCAGCGGGATTAATTTTTCCGGGAAGTGGAAAGGTCCATAGTTATTTGAGCAGTTAGTGACTATTGCTGGCAAGCCGTAAGTACGGATCCACGCCCGAACTAAATGATCGCTGGATGCTTTGGAGGCGGAGTAAGGGCTACTCGGTGCGTATGACGTGGTTTCTGTAAAAAGCGGTAATGGCGCAGAATCAGTTTGCTCATCAGGATGAGGTAAATCACCATACACTTCATCCGTTGAAATATGATGAAAACGGAAGGCTGCTTTTGCCGCGTTATCCAGTGAAGACCAGTAAGCGCGGCAGGTTTCCAGCAGGACGTAGGTACCGACAATATTGGTTTCAATAAACGCCGCCGGCCCGGTTATAGAACGATCGACATGGCTTTCCGCCGCCAGATGCATTACAGCATCCGGCTGATGAGCGGCAAAAATGCGCTCCATGGCAACTTTGTCACAGATATCAGCATGTTCAAATACGTAACGTGCGTTATCGCTGACTTCTCGCAAGGATTCCAGGTTACCGGCATAGGTCAATTTATCAACGTTAACTACGCTATCCCGAGTATTGCGAATAATGTGTCGGATAACCGCGGAGCCAATAAAACCGGCCCCACCAGTAACAAGAATTTTCACGCGATCTATTCCGTTAAAAAGTGAGTGGATTGGGCGGGATAAAAAAGCCCGGTATCGCTACCGGGCTTGATAGAATGGCAACAACTAATTCAGATTAATCCAGCCATTCGGTGTGGAACACACCTTCTTTATCAGTGCGTTTGTAGGTATGCGCACCGAAGTAGTCACGCTGAGCCTGAATCAGGTTGGCAGGCAGAACGGCAGCACGGTAGCTGTCGTAATAGGCCACTGCAGCAGAGAAGGTTGGAACCGGAATACCGTTCTGCACAGCGTAGGCAACCACGTCACGCAGCGCCTGCTGGTATTCGTCCGCAATTTTCTTGAAGTATGGTGCCAGCAGCAGGTTCGCGATACCTGCGTTTTCCGCATAAGCATCAGTGATTTTCTGCAGGAACTGTGCACGAATGATGCAGCCCGCACGGAAAATCTTCGCGATTTCGCCGTAGTTCAGATCCCAGTTGTTTTCGTCTGATGCCGCACGCAGCTGAGAGAAGCCCTGTGCGTAAGAAACGATTTTGCCCAGGTACAGTGCGCGACGCACTTTCTCAACGAACTCGGCTTTGTCGCCGGCTGGTTTGGCCTGCGGGCCAGACAGCACTTTGGATGCCGCCACACGCTGCTCTTTCAGAGAAGAGATGTAACGCGCGAATACGGATTCGGTGATCAGAGACAGCGGTTCCCCCAGATCCAGAGAGCTCTGGCTGGTCCATTTACCGGTACCTTTGTTTGCTGCTTCATCCAGAATCACATCAACCAGGTATTTACCTTCTTCATCTTTCTTGGTGAAGATATCTTTGGTGATGTCGATCAGGTAGCTGTTCAGCTCGCCTTTGTTCCACTCGCTGAAGGTCTCGGCAAGTTCTTCGTTGGAGAGGTTCAGGCCGCCTTTCAGCAGCGAATACGCTTCAGCGATCAGCTGCATGTCGCCGTATTCGATACCGTTGTGAACCATCTTCACGTAATGGCCTGCACCGTCTGCGCCGATATAGGTCACACACGGCTCGCCATCTTCCGCGACAGCGGCGATTTTAGTCAGGATAGGAGCGACCAGTTCGTACGCTTCTTTCTGGCCACCCGGCATGATGGATGGGCCTTTCAGCGCACCCTCTTCACCACCGGAAACACCGGTACCGATGAAGTTGAAGCCCTCGGCAGACAGTTCACGGTTACGACGGATGGTGTCCTGGAAGAAGGTGTTACCGCCATCAATAATGATGTCGCCTTTGTCCAGGTAAGGTTTCAGGGAGTCGATAGCAGCATCGGTACCTGCACCCGCTTTCACCATTAACAGGATACGACGAGGCGTTTCCAGGGACTCAACAAACTCTTTAACCGTATAGAAAGGAACCAGTTTCTTACCTGGGTTCTCAGCGATGACTTCTTCGGTCTTATCACGGGAGCGGTTGAAAACGGAGACGGTATAACCACGGCTTTCGATGTTGAGCGCCAGGTTGCGCCCCATCACTGCCATACCGACAACGCCGATCTGTTGCTTGGACATTACATACTCCTGTCAGGTGTGGTCACCGCGACTGTGCGCGGCTTGAAATGTGGCTTAGATGTTAACTCAGGTTGAACGCTGGTGTGTAGTACAAGATGCCATTAACTAAGTTGAACGTTTGCTTAAACATCAATCACAGACCCTAAGCACGTGTTATAACAGGTAATAGATGTAGGATCTGTTTTAAAGTCAGGGTTAATTAACTATTTTACTCAAGATAATTTCAACATATGTTTTAGCCTGTCGTTCATCAGTCGCTTCGGTGTAGCAACGCAGTTCAGGTGCATTTCCAGAGGGGCGAAGGTGGAAGATATCGCCATTATCAAGAGTAAAGCGGGCACCATCAGTTTGATCAATACCGACGCAATATCTTGGAGCTAAGCCAAGTTGACTTATAAATTTCTCTGGTGAGCTCACTGCTGAATTTATGATTTGTTGGCTCTTTTCAGAGGCAAAATTTTTAATGCGGTCAGACCAAGTGAAGCGTTGAGGAAGATTCTCAACCAGAGATGAAATATTTCTTTTGCCGGCGGCAATAAGAAGTGCTATGGCTGGGAGCACTGCATCCCGTGTAGGTAATTTTGAAAGCATCTTACCGTTCATGGTCAAATCGGTTGCAAGAAGATAACCGCCGTTGGCTTCAAAACCCGCAACGCTATGTTGAGACTTAACAAGGTCTTCAAACGCGGCGATAACGTAGGGGGACCCAATTTGGGTTCTCGCTATCTTCTTAAATCTATGTGTTAATTCGATAGCGGTGTTACAACTTACAGGTATCGCTAAAGCCTCAATATTGAGTTCAATCGATGTTAGTAAACCAAGAAGGTCACCACGTAACCAATTGCCTTTTTCATCTGCAACCAGTGGCCGATCACCGTCGCCATCCGTTGAAAAAATGGCGTCTAGCTGGTATTGCTCTGACCATCTTTGAGCTAGAAGTCGATCTTCTTCAGCCACAGCCTCTGTATCAATGGGTACAAATTCATCACTGCGTCCCAAAGCTATAACATCGGCGCCTAATATTTCAAACAACGATGCATACACGTCGCGCCCGGCACTTGAGTGTTCATAGATGCCAATTTTTTTTCCGTTCAATATACCCTTGCTGAAAAAATTAACGTAACGTTCAATATAAGCGTTTGAAGCTAGGGGAGTTGAGTGCAGTTCCGGAAGTAGTCCACATGATGAAAACTGATATTTGCTATTGACAATTGCTACCTCATCGTTCTTTGTTATTTCTCCATCAGGACGGTAAAATTTTAACCCATTCCGATCAAAAGGAATATGACTACCTGTAACCATTATACAAGGAATATTTTTCCGGATTGAGTAATAAGCTAATGCAGGGGTAGGTATTACACCGTGATATTCAACATTGAAACCCTGTTGCATAATTGCCAATGCACATGCCTGTGCAATTTCATAACTACTTGGGCGATTATCAATCGCGAGAGCGACAGTTTGAAAATTAAAACTTCCCTTTAAAACACTAATAAATGAATGAGTAAAAGCAGCACACACATCGGGTGTGAAATCTGTTACAAGACCACGAGCACCGCTTGTTCCAAAAACAATATTACTTTCTCCAATTACTTTATCCGCTGTCAGCATAATTTTACTTCTTAATAAATTGAGGGAGTTTTGAAAGATTTTTGTATGCAAGAGCCAAAGGCCATATTATTCCATTGGTTCGCATAATTCGTATATCTTCTAAAGATTTACTCATCATCGAAGATAAAGAACGGTTGCTAATACCGCCAACGCGCATTTTAACTAAAACTTTTGGCAAATATGCTATGCATATACGATTTTTTAAAATGTAGCGAAGCAGAGAATCATAATCTGCGGATATACGGTATTCGAGCGAAAAGTTACCTAATTCAACATAAAAAGATTTTTTCATGTAAAAAGAGGGGTGCGGAGGCATCCAACCTAATTGCATTTTGAAACGACTGAATGATCCGCTCTTCCACAATCTGACACGCTTTTGAATGTCATTTTGTGACACATATTCCAAATCACCATAAACGGCATCACAACCTTTTTGCTTAAAGGTATCGACAATATCTGCAATTACATCATCATATGCCAATAAATCATCCGAGTGTAAAAATCCAATTACATCACCTGTCGCTGCTAAAATTCCTTTATTAAGAGCATCATAGATACCATTATCTGGCTCACAGATAATTTTTGATACTCTGCTGCAATTTGCTTTTACAACAGTGAGTGTATTGTCTTTAGACGCTCCATCCATGATAATATATTCTATATCAGGATAAGATTGTTTTTCCAGCGATTTAAGTGTGTCGCGAATGGTTTTTTCACTGTTATACGTAGCTGTGATAATTGAGATTCGCATTAATAACCGACCCCAGAAGAAGATACTCGTATTACATCGTCCTCTTGAAGATAAACACCGGATCTTACCTCAATGATTTCTAATGGTATTTTACCAGGATTCTCAATAGCATGAGGCACACCAACTGGTATATAAGTTGATTCATTCTCTGATACTAAATAATTTTTATCTTCAAGATGTACTTTTGCCGTACCAGAAACAACGATCCAATGTTCAGTACGATGATAATGAATTTGTTTAGCCGTAATCTGACCAGGTAAAACGATGACATGCTTAACCTGATAACGGGAGCCTTCAGCAATGGTATCGTGACTCCCCCATGGGCGGAAAATTTCACGATGTTGCAAATATTCAGGGCGTTTCGCATTCTTAAGCTGAGCAACGATGTTTTTAACTTTCTGCACGTGGTCTTTGTTTGCAACAAGCACAGCATCCTTGGTTTCTACGATAACAAGATCTTTAATTCCTACTGCGCCAACGAGGCGGTGCTGGGAATAGATATAACTATCCGTGGCATCTTCTAATAAAACATCACCACGAGATGCATTGCCATGTAGATCCTTTTGACTAATATCCCAAAGTGCTGACCAAGACCCTACATCGCTCCACTGAGCATCCAGAGGTACGACTACAGCTTCTGAGGTTTTCTCCATGACAGCATAATCAATAGAATCTTCAGGACATTTATTGAAGGTATCACTATCTAGCCGTATAAAATCAAGATCTCCTTTTGCATTAACAAGCGACTGTTCACACGCAGAAAGAATATCAGGACGGAAGTTTTTAAGTTCATTCAAAAACACAGAAGCTTTAAACATGAACATTCCGCTATTCCATAAATACCCGCCATCCTGCAAATATTGTTGTGCTGTTTCTAACTCAGGCTTTTCAATAAAAGCAGAAACGTCGTATCCATTTTCATTTAATTTTTCTCCTGTTTTTATGTAGCCGTAGCCGGTTTCCGGTACCGATGGAACAATACCAAAAGTAACAAGCTTACCTCGTTCAGCAAAATTACTAGCATTTAATACAGCTTGGATAAATCGTTCTTCATCCTGAATTTCATGATCGGCTGCGAGAATAAGTAATATAGGATCTTCACCAGACTTTATCGCTTGTAATGCAGCCAAAGCTACCGCAGGTGCTGTGTTGCGTCCAACAGGCTCGAGCAATATTCCACTGTGCTTAAGTCCTTCTTTACGCATTTGTTCAGCTACAATGAAACGATGCGCTTCATTACAAATAATCAAGGCCGGGTAATGCTCAATATGCTGCAGTCGACGTAGAGTCTCCTGTAACATGGTCAAATCACTGTTCAATGAAAGGAATTGCTTAGGGTATAGTGTGCGAGAAAGAGGCCATAGTCTGGTCCCAGATCCCCCAGCCATGACGACAGGAAGTAACATATACATTACCTTGATAAGAAATAATTTTTCGTATATTGATGAACGGAAGGTTCGTTCAATAGAGTCTCAACACTGAACCATTTATAATTACTGTGTTGCACTTTAGGTAAATCTAAAGCTTTATCCTCTAGGGAAAAAGTGTATCCATGTACGACGTAATGCGTACTAAACTCAGAGCCTGAGAAATTATCATCATAGAAATGTTCGTAAACCCCCGAGAACTTCGCTTCATTGAGATTAACTTCGATTCCAAGCTCATCTTGTGTGATACGCTTAAAAGCTGCTTCGAAAGATTCATCCTTGAAGATACGCCCACCAGGTACAAACCAATAATTGAGAGCTGGTCGATTCAGGCGTTGACCTAACAACGCCTTACCTTCTTTATTTAAAATGATGAGGTCGACCGAGATTAGCGGTGTATTTGCAACAATGTTTTGAAATAACGACTTATCTAATCTCTTGATCATGATCAACCTCGGAAGGAGTCAATATTATCTTTGTACCATTTATATGTTAGCTCTAAGCCTTCATACAAACTATATTGATACTGCCAACCGAGTTTTTTGAGCCGACTCACATCCATAAGTTTTCGTGGAGTACCATCAGGTTTGCTATCATCGAAAACGATTTTACCTGAATAGCCTATAACCTCAGCCATAGTTTCAGCCATCTCTCGAATTGTACAATCAATGCCAGTGCCGACATTGATATGTGAAAGCATCGGTTGAGTATTTTCCTGATATATTGATGCTTCTAATTCCATTACGTGAACAGAAGCAGCCGCCATATCATCAACATAAAGAAACTCACGCATTGGCTTACCAGTACCCCAGACAACTACCTCAGGATCATCAGCTTCCTTTGCCTCGTGGAAACGGCGCATCAGTGCCGGGATAACATGCGAATTCTGTGGATGAAAGTTATCGTTTATACCGTAAAGGTTAGTAGGCATTACGCTACGATAGTCACGGCCATATTGACGATTATATGATTCACATAGTTTTATCCCAGCAATCTTCGCTATAGCATAGGGTTCATTAGTTGATTCAAGCCCCCCCGTCAATAGTGCCGACTCTTCCATCGGTTGTGGAGCATGTTTTGGATATATGCAACTTGAACCAAGGAATAGTAAATTCTGAATACCAGCAACATGGGCTGAGTGGATGATGTTGCTTTCAATCATTAAATTTTGATAGATAAACTCAGCTGGGTATGTGTTATTAGCATGAATCCCTCCAACCTTGGCTGCAGCAAGATAAACTTCATCAATTTTTTCTTTCGCAAAAAAATCCTGCACAGCTTGTTGTGAAGTTAAATCTAATTCTGAATGAGAACGAACAATAAGTTCAACTTGTTCTCGGGATGCCAAGATCCGGCAGATTGCTGAACCAACCATCCCACGATGCCCGGCAACATAAATGCGCTTTGGAGTCATAGATTAACGCTCCAAGGATACAGCCACATCATATCCATGGCTTTTAAGTAAGGAGTGCTGCTTAGCTTTAAGTAAATCACTTGCGACCATTTCTGCACACATTTCTTCAACTGTAATTTCAGGAGTCCAACCTAACACTTTCTTAGCTTTGGTTGGATCACCAAGGAGAGTTTCGACTTCAGCTGGGCGGAAGTACCGTGGATCAACACGAACGATAACGTCCCCAATATTAACACCAATGGCATCTTCTCTATACTTACTAACTACAGTAGCAATCTCGTCAATACCTTCACCGGAGAATTCAATTTCTAAACCTGCTTCTTTGGCTGACATACGAACAAATTCTCGAACAGAAATTTGCTTACCTGTAGCGATGACAAAATCTTCAGCTTTCTCTTGTTGCAACATCATCCATTGCATACGGACGTAATCTTTCGCATGTCCCCAATCACGAAGTGAATCCATATTACCAAGATAAAGACATTGCTCGATACCTTGAGATATATTTGCCATCGCACGAGTAATTTTACGAGTTACAAATGTCTCACCTCTACGTGGAGATTCATGGTTAAACAAAATTCCATTACATGCATACATACCATATGATTCTCGGTAGTTGACCGTTATCCAGTACGCATACATTTTAGCAACCGCATAAGGAGAACGTGGGTAGAAGGGTGTAGTTTCACGTTGAGGTATTTCTTGTACTAAACCATAGAGTTCTGATGTGGAAGCTTGGTAGAAGCGGGTTTTCTTTTCGAGACCGCAAATACGGATGGCCTCAAGCAAACGCAGTGTGCCCATAGCATCAACATCAGCAGTATATTCTGGAGACTCAAAAGAAACTGCGACGTGCGATTGTGCGCCAAGGTTATAAACTTCATCTGGTCTAATTTCTTGGATCAAACGAACCAAATTAGAAGTATCAGTTAAATCACCATAATGCAGGAAAAAGTTTGGATTATCATTATGACGATCCTGATAAATGTGATCTACACGTTCTGTATTGAAAGAGGAAGCCCGGCGTTTGATGCCATGCACCTCATAACCTTTTTCGAGAAGAAACTCAGCAAGATATGAACCGTCTTGGCCAGTAACACCAGTGATAAGAGCAATTTTGTTAGTCATTTATAGCACCTTTAGCATAATCTAATAATTTTAAATACTTCTTGAGAATAACTTCTTTTCCAAAGTTACTTATTACATATTGTCGGCCATATACGCCGAAGTTCATTCTTTCTTCATCACTCATACTCATCATGTGCTGAATGTTTTTTGTAAGCGAATCTACCGAAAATGGTTCTGCTAAGAGTCCACTCTTCTGATGTTGAATTATATCTTGTATACCAGAATAATTAAAAGCTATTACTGGTGTATGGCAAGCTAAACTTTCTGCAGCTACTTGCCCGAATGACTCCGCACGCGATGGAACTATCATTACATCAATTAAATTATACACCATTGCCATCTTTGCTGCATCAGAGATGAAGCCTAAGTTGATTACTTTGCAGCCGAAAGACTGTACGCGCTTATCTATTACATCCGAGCCAAATGTTAATAACACAATATGTTCTTTTTCAGAATTTGATTCAAACAATTGACTTAATGATTCACATAGTAAATCGAATCCTTTTAAAGGATTTGCACCTCCACTTACAGCGCCAAACCCAATAATAAAGGAATCTGGACTGACTCCGAGATGTTCAAAGCGATTTAAACGGAATGATTCTGAATAGTTATAAACATCTGTATCAATCATGTTTGGCAAGATGTGAATATCAGCATGTTTTAATAAATAACTTTGCTTTGCTCTATCATACATCCATTGAGATGGAACAGTTATTATAATTTTACCAAAGTCAATTTTGCGCTTGAGTTCATAGACAAATCTATTAATTAGACCGTCATTGTTTTTATAACCGTAAATATAGGATTTAGCATCAATATTTGCATAATGTTCCGTAGCACAATAAAACCACTCATCATGCAACGTTAACATTATTTTTTTGTAATTATTCTCAAAAAGACTTTTTATTTTAAAAAGTGATATAGTATCGTTATTAACCCAGTTAATATGAACAATTTCATCCTCATTTGAATCTAACTCTAACTGTCCTAATACATAATTAGAGCTAAAAAGATTTAAGGAGTATTTAACAATGCTTTTCGACCTATTAAAATAAGTAAAGAAACGACTTACAAGCATTTTAAAAAAGTGCCACAAAATAGAATACGTGGATGCTTTTTTAAAGACATTATTTTCTAATTTCCCAGAAACACTTATTAATGAAGGATGATATTGCGGTTCCTCAGCAATAAGATATAGAAAATTCCTTGCTGCTTTGGCCGCCCCACCTTTTTTTGCAGAGTAAGATATTATTTTTAATTTCATATTATTTTTCGAGGATTAAGCTCATAAGACGTTCACAATTCTTAGAATCTTTATATTTAAAAAAATCTAAAGCCATATTTGAAGGTTTACTTGCCAACTCTGAGTTATATTCTTGCAATAACGAAACGATACCATCCGATGACAAGCTATAGTTCGAAAAATTTAATGCCCTGACATCATAGTACAAACCTTGTTCCTTGATATAAGTTTCTATATCAAATATATAGAATAGCACTTTCCTGTTATTAT
>NZ_WSPD01000032.1:0-29240 GCF_026319105.1 Enterobacter sp. HSTU-ASh6
ATTTAAAAGTTTGATGCTCAATGAATTAAACTTCGTAATGAATTACGTGTTCACTCGTTGAGACTTGGTATTCATTTATTGTCCGAAGACATTAAGAATCCATGTCACTTTGAGTGCCCACACAGATTGTCTGATAAATTGTTAAAGAGCAGTGCAACGCGGCTTTCGCTCACCGTTGCGAGGTGGCGTATATTACGCTTTCCTCTTTCAGAGTCAACCCGTTATTTCAGGATTTTTTCTCTTCAACCGACCGGGTTGTTTGTGAAGTGATTCACATCCGCCGTGTCGATGGAGGCGCATTATAGGGAGTTCTCCGCAGGCCGCAACCGCTAAATGACAGAAAGATGACTGACTGCTGCATTCCACAGCAAAACCCCGCCTTATACCTTTTTACACACAGACTTATCCACAATGATACGAAAAAGTGAAAATGTGCGAGCGTTGCGCAAACGTTTTCGTTAAAATGCTCGCGCTTCACAAGGATGCCTCGTCAGGTGTGTTAGATGAGTTTTTCACAGGAAAATTCATCTAACGCTCTCTGTAATCGTGAAATCCAGGGGATTTACCATGCAACAACGTCGTCCAGTCCGCCGCGCTCTGCTCAGTGTTTCTGATAAAGCCGGTATCGTCGAATTCGCTCAGGCACTTTCTGCACGCGGTGTGGAGCTGCTTTCTACAGGCGGTACCGCTCGCCTGTTAGCAGATAAGGGTCTGCCGGTAACCGAAGTGTCCGATTACACCGGTTTCCCGGAAATGATGGATGGACGCGTCAAAACCCTGCACCCAAAAGTCCACGGCGGTATTCTTGGCCGTCGCGGTCAGGACGACGCCATTATGGAACAGCATGAGATCGCGCCAATCGACATGGTTGTCGTTAACCTTTATCCGTTCGCCCAGACCGTTGCCCGTGAAGGCTGCTCTCTGGAAGATGCCGTAGAAAATATTGATATCGGCGGCCCGACCATGGTGCGCTCCGCGGCCAAGAACCATAAAGATGTCGCCATCGTCGTAAAGAGCAGCGATTACGAAGCCATTATTAATGAGATGGACGCCAACGAAGGGTCACTGACCCTGGAAACGCGTTTCGACCTCGCCATCAAAGCCTTCGAACACACCGCCGCGTACGACAGCATGATTGCCAACTACTTCGGTAGTCTGGTACCGGCTTACCACGGTGAAAGTAAAGATCCTTCCGGTCGCTTCCCGCGCACCCTGAACCTGAACTTCATCAAGAAGCAGGATATGCGTTACGGCGAGAACAGCCACCAGCAGGCTGCTTTCTATATAGAAGAAGAGGTAAAAGAAGCCTCTGTTGCGACCGCCCGGCAGGTTCAGGGTAAGGCGCTCTCCTATAACAACATTGCCGATACCGACGCCGCGCTGGAATGCGTGAAAGAATTCAGCGAGCCTGCCTGCGTTATCGTCAAGCACGCAAACCCATGCGGCGTTGCCGTGAGCACCTCCATTCTGGATGCCTATGACCGCGCCTACAAAACCGACCCGACGTCTGCCTTCGGCGGCATTATCGCGTTTAACCGCGAACTGGATGCCGAAACCGCGCAGGCCATTATCTCCCGTCAGTTTGTTGAAGTGATCATCGCGCCATCGGCGTCTGAAGAAGCGCTGAAGATCACTGCGGCGAAACAGAACGTGCGCGTCCTGGTTTGCGGCCAGTGGGCGGAACGCGTTCCGGGCCTGGACTTCAAACGCGTGAACGGCGGCCTGCTGGTACAGGACCGCGATCTGGGTATGGTGACAGAAGCCGACCTGCGCGTGGTGACCAAGCGTCAGCCAACTGAGCAGGAACTGCGTGACGCGCTGTTCTGCTGGAAAGTGGCGAAGTTCGTCAAATCCAACGCCATTGTTTACGCCAAAGAGAACATGACCATCGGGATAGGCGCAGGCCAGATGAGCCGCGTTTACTCGGCGAAAATCGCGGGCATTAAAGCAGGCGATGAAGGTCTGGAAGTGAAAGGCTCCGCCATGGCCTCTGATGCCTTCTTCCCGTTCCGTGACGGTATCGACGCGGCTGCCGCGGTAGGCATCACCTGCGTGATCCAGCCGGGTGGTTCTATCCGTGACGACGAAGTGATTGCCGCTGCCGACGAACACGGCATTGCGATGATCTTCACCGACATGCGTCACTTCCGCCATTAATTTCCGGAGCAGAAAATGAAAGTATTAGTGATTGGTAACGGCGGACGCGAGCACGCTCTGGCATGGAAAGCGGCCCAGTCTCCGCGGGTGAAAACGGTCTTCGTGGCACCGGGCAACGCCGGTACCGCCCTGGAACCCGCGCTGCAGAACGTGGCTATCGGCGTGACCGACATTCCGGCGCTGTTGAGTTTCGCCCAAAGCGAGAAAATCGACCTGACCATCGTCGGCCCGGAAGCGCCGCTGGTGATTGGCGTGGTGGATGCGTTCCGCGCGGCAGGCCTGAAAATCTTCGGCCCAACGGAAGGTGCTGCCCAGCTGGAGGGCTCCAAAGCTTTCACCAAAGATTTCCTCGCACGTCACAATATCCCGACGGCGGAATACCAGAACTTTACAGAGGTGGAGCCCGCTCTGGCTTACCTGCGTGAAAAAGGCGCACCGATTGTCATTAAGGCCGACGGCCTGGCTGCCGGGAAAGGCGTGATCGTGGCGATGACGCTCGAAGAAGCCGAAGCCGCGGTTCAGGATATGCTGGCAGGCAATGCTTTTGGCGATGCGGGCCACCGCATTGTGATTGAAGAGTTCCTCGACGGCGAAGAGGCGAGCTTTATCGTGATGGTCGACGGCGAGCACGTTCTGCCGATGGCCACCAGCCAGGATCATAAGCGTGTGGGCAATGGCGATACCGGCCCGAATACCGGCGGAATGGGGGCTTACTCCCCTGCTCCGGTGGTCACTGATGAAGTGCACCAGCGCACGATGGATCGCATCATCTGGCCAACTGTAAAAGGGATGGCTGCCGAGGGGAATACGTACACCGGTTTCCTCTATGCGGGCCTGATGATCGACAAACAGGGTAATCCTAAGGTCATCGAATTCAACTGCCGCTTTGGCGATCCGGAAACCCAGCCCATCATGCTGCGCATGAAATCCGACCTGGTAGAACTGTGCCTGGCGGCATGCGAAGGTAAGCTGGACGAGAAAACGTCCGAGTGGGACGAGCGTGCGTCACTGGGCGTAGTCATTGCTGCGGGTGGATACCCTGGCCACTACAACACCGGTGATGAGATCCACGGCCTGCCGCTGGAAGAGGTTGAAGACGCGAAGGTATTCCACGCCGGAACGAAGCTGGCTGACGATGACCGCGTACTGACCAACGGCGGACGCGTGCTGTGTGCCACCGCGCTGGGCCATACCGTAGCAGAAGCGCAGAAACGCGCCTATGCGCTGATGGCGGATATTCACTGGAACGGTAGCTTTAGCCGCCAGGATATCGGCTATCGCGCGATTGCGCGTGAGCAGGGGGAGTAATTTCCCCTCACCCTAACCCTCGGGAGAGGGGATCGTTCGTAGGCCGGATAAGCGTTAGCGCCATCCGGCTTAATCCACAGAACTCAGAAACTCTTCTCTGTCGGCTGCCAGGTGCAGAAGTCTTCGTTAGCCACCAGCAGCAGCTGAGAGCCTTCCGGCGCGTCAAGCCACGCCACACTCACTTCCATTGATGAATGCCGCTGACGTCGTTCGATGTGTTCGATGGCCCAGGATTCGAGATCAGGCTTGATGGTCTGCCCTTCGCAGGTTGTCACCGTCCCATCAGTATGCCAGCGCCCCTGGCGCAGCACGACGCGGCCCTGACGCAGCGCATCGCTGGTCTGGCGGATTTGTTCAGCTCGATAACGGTAGAGCGCGATTTGATCGCTGGAAAGCTGCTGTTTTTGACCGCTGACTTCACGCTGCATAAAGCTCAGCTCGCCGTGGTCGTCAAAACGCACTTTCACATGTTCGGGGGTTTTGCTGTAGACGTTCAGTTCAATGAGCGACAGCTCATCGCCCTGCCAGCGATATTCCGCCGTCGACGTATTGCCGTTATGCCACGGGCTAAACGCAGAGAGCAGATGAACTTCACCGCCGGAATCTTTACGCCAGATCCTGACCGCACCCTGGTTATCCGCGTAGCCACTGGCGGTAAACGGTGGCAGAGAGGTATCGTGGCTACAGGCTGACAGCAACAGCATGCCTGCCAGCGCGAGCGTTCCACGCCAGAAAGACAAAAGGGGCGTTGCCGCCCCTTCGCTAAAACTGTTCACTGCCACGCGTCTTACTTAACAGCGTCTTTCAGTGCTTTACCAGAAACAAATGCCGGCACGTTAGCTGCGGCGATTTTGATTTCTTTACCGGTCTGCGGGTTGCGGCCAGTACGCTCAGCGCGGTGGTTCACTTTGAAGGTACCGAAACCAACCAGTTGTACAGCATCACCTTCTTTCAGAGACTCAGTAATAGCAGCCAGGGTAGATTCCAGAGCAGCTTTAGCCTGCACTTTAGACAGATCAGCCTTGTCCGCAATTACATCAATCAGTTGAGTCTTGTTCATAAGTTATCCTTTCAATGTGTTTATCGCTTGCTAAGCATCGAGTGCGACGAAAATGCCAAAAAAGCACTCTCCTGCATACACGCACCGATAGCCACTTTTTTTCGCCCCCCAAATGTAGACCAGACAAGGGTCGAAAGGGAAGAGTCGAGGAGCGACAAAACGGGCGTTATCTCAAGTTTTCTTATCTCATTGGTTAAAAATTATACCAATATTGCTCTCGCCGGCCTCACGTAAGTCTGCGCGCAGCCCTTTTATCAGCTCAATATCGCGTTCTTCACACTCTGCCAGCAGGCGGAAAATTTCCCACTGAATGTCCCATTCTTGCTCTACGGCCGGGTTTGCACGCAGCTCTTCGTCGGTCATTTCACGACCTTCCTGGGTCATTTCCAGCATCGCCACGGTGGTGATAGACGCTTTACTGACTTCGATAGCATGCTCCAGCGTTTCGCCGCTCAGACGGGAGTGAAGCAGTTCGCTTAACGCCACGCAGGCATCAATCGCCGGGTAGACGCCATACAGGTCAAAATCATCCGCAACCGGAATCGCCTCTTCCAGCTTTTCCAGCTGAGAGTCGAAATTCACCTTCGCGTCTTTCACCGTCAGCGTTTCCCAGATCAGGTCCAGAATGCGACGATAAATATGCCCATCGCCAAAGCCCGTCTCCTTGCAAAACGCGGCATAGTTGGGATACATGCGCTCGCACAGGCAAGCCATAAAGGTGACGTGCTGCCAGCTTTCCAGCTTTTCCAGGCGCAGGTGAATCGGGTTTTGTAGCATGATGATCTCTCGAATCGAAAATTAGGCGCAGTTTACCTGAATCATCGCTGAATTTCCTGCCAACGAACAAAAGCTGGACGCGAAGAGGCCACGGCGTCTGCCCAGCGCGTGGGTTCCGGTAAACGGTAGCCCTTCATACAGCGCTGCACCCACGCCAGAGCGCTGTCCATACTTACCCGATGCCCGGTGGCGATAAACAGTGGGTTACAGCGGGCTTTACTGCGCCAGACCCATGCCAGCTGCTCCCCTTTATGGATAAGCGGCGCCAGCGCGCCCGGCTCAGCGGAAAGGGGTTCAAACGCGCCGCAGAGACGTTTCTTGGCGACGCCAATGGTCGGCACATCCACCAGCAGCCCAAAGTGGCTGGCAACGCCTAAACGGCGCGGGTGTGAGATACCGTGTCCATCGACAAACAGCAGGTCGGGTTTTTGCGAAAGTTGCTCCCACGCGGCCAGCAGCGCGGGATATTCGCGAAAGGAGAGAAAGCCGGGAATGTAGGGCATGGTGGTGGCGATACGCGCCACCTTGTATTCCACCAGCTCAAGCGAAGGGTATTTCAGGACCACCATCGCCGCTCGCGTCACTTCACCGCCCTTCTCGAACCCAACGTCGGCTCCGCCAATGTACTGAGGAGGATCCTTATCCAGCCGATCCTCACGGATCACTGATGAAGCCAGTTCGATTTGTTGAGCGCGTAGCGACGCGAGATCCATAACCACTCCTTACTGGTGATACTGGGCAGAAAGCCGATGCACCGCCTCCACAAATACGCCAGCGTGCTCTGGCGGCACATCCTGATGAATACCATGGCCAAGGTTAAAGACGTGTCCTTCACCCTTGCCGAAACCAGACAGTATAGTCGACACTTCTTCCTCAATGCGGGCAGGCGGCGCATAGAGCATGGAAGGATCCATATTGCCCTGCAGCGCCACTTTGTCGCCCACGCGGCGGCGGGCATCAGCGATATCGGTGGTCCAGTCAAGACCCAGCGCGTCACACCCGGTTGCCGCCATGGCTTCCAGCCACTGACCGCCACCTTTGGTGAACAGCGTCACCGGCACGCGGCGGCCTTCGTTTTCACGCAACAGGCCATCGACAATTTTGTGCATATAGTACAGCGAGAACTGCTGATAATCGCGGCCGGTCAGCACGCCACCCCAGGTGTCGAAAATCATGACCGACTGCGCACCCGCTTTAATCTGCGCGTTGAGGTAGAGCGTGACGCTCTTCGCCAGCTTGTCGAGAAGCGCATGCAGGGCCAGCGGCTCGGCGTACATCATCTTTTTAATCTGGGTGAAGGCTTTGCTGCTGCCCCCTTCAACCATATAGGTCGCCAGCGTCCATGGGCTGCCGGAAAAACCAATCAGCGGCACTTCGCCTTTCAGCTCGCGGCGAATGGTGCGCACAGCGTTCATCACATACCCCAGTTCTCCTTCCGGATCGGGGATCGGCAGCCTATCGACATCCGCTTTGCTTTTAATCGGGGAGGTAAAACGCGGGCCCTCACCGGTTTCGAAATAGAGCCCAAGGCCCATCGCGTCCGGAATGGTCAGAATGTCCGAAAAGAGAATGGCGGCATCCAGCGGGAAGCGACGCAGCGGCTGGAGCGTCACTTCGCAGGCCAGCTCGGCGTTTTTGCACAGCGACATAAAATCACCCGCCTGCGCGCGCGTGGCTTTGTACTCTGGCAAATAGCGTCCCGCCTGGCGCATCATCCATACCGGGGTGACATCAACGGGCTGGCGCAGCAGCGCACGCAGATAACGATCGTTCTTCAGTTCGGTCATTTTTGCAGTTCCTTAAGCGTCATGGCCCCAGTGTAACACTACTCATACTCGGCCCGACACATCGCCACGGTATCTTCTATCAGCCGACGCGCCACGGTGCCCGGTGGGGGAAGGAGCGGTAAATCGTCATAGCGATACCAGTTCGCTTCCAGCAGCTCTTTCTGATCGATAACGATCTCGCCGCTGTCGTATTCGGCCATAAAGGCCGTCATCAGCGACTGCGGGAAGGGCCAGGGCTGGGAGGTCACGTAGCGCAGGTTTTTCACTTTAATCCCACTCTCTTCCATCACCTCGCGCGCCACCGCCTGCTCCAGCGTTTCACCCACCTCAACGAAACCAGCCAGCACGGTGTGAATGCCGTTGCGATGACGGGTATGCTGGGCCAGCAAAATAGAATCCTCCCGGCGGATAGCGACGATAATGCACGGCGCAATTTGTGGGTAGTAGCGTTCGCGGCAGTGGCTGCAGAGCATCGCCCACTCGGTTTTGCTCGGGTGCATGGTGTGACCGCAGTAGCCGCAGTATTTATGCGAGCGGTAAAACTCCGCCAGCTGTACACCGCGCCCCGCCAGCTGGAACAGGCCCACGTCCAGATCCAACACCTGTCGAACCGATCCCATCTCCTGACGGCGGGGTTGTTGGATCAACCACACCGCATCTCCCTGCCATTCGCCGATCTTCAGCGCCGGCTGGCCCACAAGATCGAACCTCTCTGCTGCGCCATAAGGGATCTCCCCGTCAGGAAGCCATAATTTTTGTTCGTGACTGACGATCCACCAACCGAGATCTGATTTTTCAATAATACGATCCATATCTATTGCACTACCTTCGCTTCACTGACATGTTGTTAGCATTGTGGTTACATTCTGGATGAGCAGATTCAATCCTACACTTTGCGGAGTCGACCATGTTAAACCAGCTGGAAAGCCTGACTGAGCGCGTTAGAGGAAGTAACAAACTGGTGGATCGCTGGCTACATGTGCGCAAGCATCTACTCGTGGCTTATTACAATCTGGTCGGTATTAAGCCTGGCAAAGAATCGTTTATGCGGTTGAATGAAAAAGCGCTGGATGATTTTTGTCAGAGCCTGGTCGACTATCTGTCCGACGGCCATTTCAATATTTATGAACGTATTATCCGCGAAATGGAAGGGACAACACCGTATTTAGCGGCCAGCAAGCTCTATCCGCTGCTGGAAGCTAACACCCAGCAGATCATGGACTACTACGATTCCACGCTTGAGAACGCCATCGATCACGATAACTATCTTGAGTTCCAGCAGGCGCTTTCCGACCTTGGCGAAGCGCTGGAAGAGCGATTCACGCTGGAAGATAAGCTGATTAGCCTCGTCCTGGATGCCAGCCCCGAAGATAACATCATGCGCCCTGCTTGAGTTCTTAATCGTTAACGAGTAATTTACAACCATTCGCCCCTCTCACGAGGGGGATTTTTCTTGTCGGAGTGCCCAGAGCGAAAGCCGGGCTGAGACCGTTAATTCGGGATCCGCGGAACCTGATCAGGTTAATACCTGCGAAGGGAACAAGAGTCACACTGCTGTTGTATCGCCCACCGGGCGATCCTCTCTTGCTTCATCCGTCGTCTGACAAGCCATGTCCTTCACTTTTGGAATGAGCTATGTCTACTGCAAAACTGACCCGCCGCGAACAGCGCGCACAGGCCCAACACTTTATTGATACCCTGGAAGGCACTGCTTTCCCGAACTCAAAACGCATCTACATTTCCGGCTCCCGGGCGGATATCCGCGTCCCGATGCGCGAAATCCAGCTAAGCCCGACGCTTATCGGCGGCAGTAAAGATAACCCGCAGTATGAAGACAACGAAGCCGTGCCGGTGTATGACACCTCCGGCCCGTACGGCGATCCTGCTGTTGCCATTAACGTGCAGCAGGGTCTGGCGAAACTGCGCCAGCCATGGATTGATGAACGTAATGACTGCGAAGCGCTATCTGATCGCAGTTCGGCTTACACCAAAGCGCGTCTGGCCGACGACGGTCTTGATGAGCTGCGCTTCGCCGGACTGCTGACGCCGAAACGGGCGAAAGCGGGCAAACGTGTGACCCAGTTGCACTATGCGCGCCAGGGTATCGTCACGCCGGAGATGGAGTTTATCGCTATCCGTGAAAACATGGGGCGCGAGCGCATCCGCAGCGAAGTGCTCCGCCATCAGCATCCGGGCGAAGGCTTTGGCGCTCGCCTGCCGGAGAACATCACGCCGGAGTTTGTGCGTGATGAGGTGGCCGCAGGCCGTGCGATTATCCCCGCCAACATCAACCACCCGGAATCTGAGCCGATGATTATCGGCCGCAATTTCCTGGTGAAGGTTAACGCCAATATCGGTAACTCGGCCGTCACCTCTTCCATCGAAGAAGAGGTGGAAAAGCTCGTCTGGTCAACGCGCTGGGGTGCGGACACGGTCATGGATCTCTCAACCGGGCGCTATATTCACGAAACCCGCGAGTGGATCCTGCGTAACAGCCCGGTCCCTATCGGAACGGTGCCCGTCTACCAGGCCCTGGAGAAGGTCAACGGCATTGCCGAAGACCTCACCTGGGAAGCCTTCCGCGACACGCTGCTGGAGCAGGCTGAACAGGGGGTAGATTACTTCACCATTCACGCGGGCGTACTGCTGCGCTACGTGCCGATGACGGCGAAACGTCTGACCGGTATTGTCTCACGCGGCGGCTCCATCATGGCCAAATGGTGCCTGTCGCACCATAAAGAGAACTTCCTCTACGAACACTTCCGCGAGATCTGCGAAATCTGCGCCGCGTACGATGTCTCCCTGTCGCTGGGGGATGGCCTGCGTCCGGGCTCTATTCGCGACGCCAACGACGAAGCGCAGTTTGCCGAGCTGCATACCCTGGGCGAGCTGACCAAAATCGCCTGGGAGTATGACGTGCAGGTGATGATTGAAGGCCCGGGACATGTGCCGATGCAGATGATCCGCCGCAACATGACCGAAGAGCTGGAGCACTGCCACGAAGCGCCATTCTATACCCTGGGGCCGTTGACCACCGATATTGCGCCAGGCTATGACCACTTCACCTCCGGGATTGGGGCGGCGATGATCGGCTGGTTCGGCTGCGCCATGCTCTGCTATGTGACGCCGAAAGAGCACCTCGGTCTGCCTAACAAAGAGGACGTGAAGCAGGGGCTGATTACTTACAAAATCGCCGCCCACGCTGCGGACCTGGCGAAAGGCCATCCCGGCGCGCAAATCCGCGATAACGCCATGTCGAAGGCGCGCTTTGAATTCCGCTGGGAAGATCAGTTCAACCTGGCGCTTGACCCGTTCACCGCCCGCGCCTATCACGACGAGACCCTGCCGCAGGAATCGGGCAAAGTCGCGCACTTCTGCTCCATGTGCGGACCGAAATTCTGCTCAATGAAAATCAGCCAGGAGGTACGCGACTACGCCGCCACACAAACCATTGAAGTGGGCATGGCGGACATGTCTGAAACCTTCCGCGCCAAAGGCGGCGAAATCTACCTCAAAAAAGAGGAGGCGTAATGTATCAGCCCGATTTTCCGCCCGTCCCCTACCGTTTAGGTCTCTATCCGGTGGTGGACAGCGTGGCGTGGATCAAATGTCTGCTGGAGGCAGGCGTTCGCACGATCCAGTTGCGCATCAAGGATAAACACGATGACGAGGTGGAGGCGGATATGGTCGCCGCCATTGCGCTGGGGCGTCAGTATCACGCCCGTCTGTTTATCAACGACTACTGGCGACTGGCCGTTAAGCACCAGGCTTACGGCGTGCATCTGGGGCAGGAGGATCTGGAAACAACGGACCTGAGCGCTATCCGGGACGCCGGATTACGGCTGGGGGTGTCAACGCACGACGACATGGAGATCGACGTGGCGCTGACGGCTCGCCCCTCCTATATCGCGCTCGGTCACGTCTTTCCGACGCAAACCAAACAGATGCCCTCCGCACCGCAGGGGCTGACGCAGCTGGCGGGTCACGTCAAACGCCTTGCCGATTATCCTACCGTTGCCATCGGCGGCATTAGCCTTGAACGGGCGCCGGCGGTGCTGGAGACGGGCGTTGGCAGTATTGCCGTCGTCAGCGCCATCACCCAGGCCGCAAACTGGCAGGCCGCCACCGAACAGCTGTTACAGCTGGCAGGAGCAGGTGATGAATGATCGTGATTTTATGCGCTACAGCCGCCAGATCCTGCTGGAGGATATTGCCATCGACGGGCAGCAAAAACTGCTCGCCAGCCGGGCGCTGATTGTTGGTCTGGGAGGATTAGGCGCACCTGCCGCGCTCTATCTGGCAGGCGCCGGCGTGGGCACGCTGGTGCTGGCCGATGACGACGACGTGCATCTCAGTAACCTGCAGCGCCAAATCCTTTTTACCACGGAGGATGTCAACCAGCCCAAAGCGCGTATTACCCGCCAGCGGCTGAATCAGTTGAACCCGGATATTACGCTTATTGCGCGCCAGGAGCGGCTCAGCGGCGAACATTTGCAGCGTGAAGTCGCCCTTGCTGATGTGGTGCTGGACTGTACCGACAATATGGCGACGCGCCAGGCAATCAACGCCGCCTGCGTGGCCACGCATACCCCCCTCGTCACCGCCAGTGCGGTGGGGTTCGGCGGCCAGATGATGGTCCTGACGCCACCGTGGGCACAGGGCTGCTATCGCTGCCTGTGGCCGGATGATGCCGAACCGGAACGCAACTGCCGCACGGCAGGCATTCTTGGTCCGGTGGTCGGCGTAATGGGCACCATGCAGGCGCTGGAAGCCATCAAGCTACTCAGCGGCATGGAGACGGAACGCAATACCCTGCGGCTGTTTGATGCCCGCTCCAGCGGCTGGCGCCACCTGGCGCTGCACCGTGACAGCCGCTGCCCGGTATGCGGAGGCCACGATGCGCATTCTGTTTAACGATGAGCCGATGAAATGCGATGACGGCCTCACCGTTGCCGTCCTGCTCGACAAGCTGCGCCAGCTCAGGCCGGGAACGGCGCTGGCACTCAATCAACAGATCCTGCCGCGCGAGCAGTGGGAACATCAGCAGGTCAATGAGGGCGACCAGATCCTGCTGTTTCAGGTTATCGCAGGGGGCTGAGATGTTACGTATTGCTGATAAAATTTTTGATTCGCATCTGTTTACCGGAACCGGGAAATTCGCCTCGCCGCAGCTGATGGTGGACGCCATTCGGGAAAGCGGCAGCCAGCTGGTGACGCTGGCGCTCAAGCGCGTGGATCTGCGCCACCACAGCGACGCCATTCTGGCTCCCTTACTGGAAGCGGGCGTCACGCTGCTGCCCAACACCTCCGGTGCGAAAACCGCCGAGGAGGCGATTTTTGCGGCTCAGCTGGCCCGTGAAGCGCTGGGCACACGCTGGCTCAAGCTGGAAATTCACCCGGACGCGCGCTGGCTGCTGCCCGATCCCATCGAAACGCTGAAAGCGGCTGAAAAGCTGGTGCAGCAAGGCTTTACTGTTCTGCCTTACTGCGGGGCCGATCCCGTGCTGTGTAAACGGCTGGAAGAGGTCGGCTGCGCCGCCGTCATGCCGCTGGGCGCGCCTATCGGCTCCAATCAGGGGCTGGAAACCCGCGCGATGCTGGAAATCATCATCGAACAGGCCACCGTGCCGGTGGTGGTAGATGCTGGCATTGGCGTACCCAGCCACGCCGCGCAGGCGCTGGAGATGGGTGCCGATGCGGTACTGGTGAACACCGCCATTGCGGTTGCCGACGATCCGGTCACGATGGCCCGCGCGTTCCGCATGGCTGTCGAAGCCGGCTTGCTGGCAAGAGCATCCGGCCCCGGTTCTCGAAGTTTTCTGGCACAGGCCACCAGCCCGCTGACCGGTTTTCTGGAGGCGATCTCATGAGGACGTTTACCGAGCGCTGGCGGCAGCTTAACTGGGACGACATTGCCCTGCGCATCAACAGCAAAACGGCGGCCGACGTGGAGCGCGCGCTGCAGGCCCGACATCTGACCCGCGAAGATCTGATGGCCCTGCTCTCGCCGGCAGCCAGCGCGTACCTCGAACCGATGGCCCAGCGTGCCCAGCGGCTTACCCGTCAGCGCTTTGGCAACACGGTGAGCTTCTACGTGCCGCTCTATCTTTCGAATCTGTGCGCTAATGACTGTACCTACTGCGGTTTCTCCATGAGCAACCGCATCAAGCGTAAAACGCTCGATGAGGGTGAGATTGCCCGTGAGTGTGCGGCCATCCGTGAAATGGGCTTTGAGCATCTGCTGCTGGTAACGGGCGAACACCAGGGGAAGGTGGGAATGGACTATTTTCGCGAGCACCTTCCCGCTATTCGTCGTCAGTTCGCGTCGTTGCAGATGGAAGTGCAGCCTCTTTCGCAGGAGGAGTACGCGGAGCTCAAAACGCTCGGTCTGGATGGGGTCATGGTCTATCAGGAAACGTACCATGAGGCGACCTATGCCCGGCATCATCTTAAGGGGAAGAAACAGGATTTCATCTTCCGCCTGGAGACCCCGGACAGGCTGGGCCGCGCTGGCATCGACAAAATCGGTCTGGGCGCGCTGATCGGGCTCTCCGACAGCTGGCGGGTGGATTGCTACATGGTGGCGGAACATCTCCTGTGGCTCCAGCAGCACTACTGGCAGAGCCGTTATTCTATCTCTTTCCCCCGGCTGCGACCTTGCGCAGGCGGGATTGAACCGGCGTCGCTTATGGATGAGCGCCAGCTGGTGCAGACCATCTGCGCGTTTCGCCTGCTCGCGCCGGAAGTGGAGTTATCCCTGTCAACGCGTGAATCGCCGGCGTTTCGCGATCGCGTGGTCCCGCTCGCGATTAACAACGTCAGCGCGTTTTCCAAAACGCAACCTGGTGGCTACGCCGACGATAGCCCGGAGCTGGAGCAGTTTGTACCGCATGACGGGCGGCGTCCGGAAGCGGTCGCTGCCGCCCTGAGCGCTCAGGGATTACAACCAGTCTGGAAAGACTGGGACAGCTGGCTGGGAAGAGCCTCACAATAACGTTGCAACGTACCGCAACCCGATAAAAAAGTGTCGAGGCGCTACGGAGAGTCACAACCGGATGATTGCCAGCACTCATCCGGTTTTTTATCGTCGCAGGGTCAGCAACGGATGCTGTCCAGGGCGAAAAGCTTCTTCCTCGTTTCGCCCTGCCTCTGATTAATTGCGCAAAAAGCGCACGCCCGTTTAATAAGTATTTTCTTAATGATCCTTAAGATAAATCATCCCGTCAGTAATCATGTTCCGTATAATTCACCGCTAACCGCAGGACAGCGACTATGCTGAGAGGATATCGGCAGACGAAAAGTATTCACCATCAGGATCGATGTACAACTCATGGCACTTCACAGCAAAAAGCTCTCTTTTACCCGGCCAATCATGCTCAGCTTCGCGGGGATCCTCTGCAGTTTTGCGGTGATCGCGATCGCGGTGACGCTTTCGCAGAGAAAGGATTTTCTGGAGGATTATCACAAGATTAATAGCAATTTTACGCACAACCTGGCGGTGAACTACACCGAATCTATCCTGCGTGAGAATGACTATATCCTTGGCCGTGCCGCGATATACTTCGCGCGCGACGACAGGCTAAACGAGACGCTGAACGTCAACCCGACGCAGGGGCTGCAGATGGTGATGCATTTGCAAAACCTGATGCCGACCGTCTCCTCCATTTCGCTTGCCGACACGCAGGGGCATTATCTGCGCGCACCGGAAGTACTGCCCACGGAGAAGAGTAAAACCTTCGATCCCCGGACGCGCCCGTGGTTTATCGCCCAGGCGGAAGCCAGTATCTTCAGCCACTATACGCGCCCCTACATGGACTACTTCACCGGCCATCCGACAGTAACCCTCTATAAACCGTTGATTTCACCGGAAGGAAGACTAAAGGGAACGATCGCGTTTCATCTCGATTTGACCTCAATGGGCTATACGCTGCGTCAGATGGTGGCGCCCGTGCAGGGAGAATTCTTCGTCGTCGAACGTGACGGTGCCGTCGTGCTTCACCCTGATACCGGCGCGCTCTTCAAGAAGTACGTAAGCGAAGCGCTGATGGACAAAATGACCAGCGGCGAAGGCCACCTGTACGACAAGAAAAGCAATGCCTGGTATTACTACTACTCCTTTACTAACCCGGACTGGTTTGTCATCTACCGGGTATCAGGTGATACGCTCACCGATATTACCCGTCACGAAACGACGATTGTTGGCTGGGGATTCGCGCTGGCGGCCATCATTATCATTCTCTTTGGCTTATACCTCCGACACGCCTCGCGTAGCGTGCTGATGCACATTATCAATGCCATCAAAACCGGCGATGTCAGCGAGGCACCGCGTCTTGAAGCCATGCTGAGCCACACGATCCAGTCGAATAAAGAGCGCGAGATGGCCTATGTGCGCCAGGCGACTCACGATGCGCTGACGGGCTGTAAAAACCGCCGCGCATTCGACAGCGATGTCGCGGAATTGCTGAATGCCCAGCAGCCGTTTGCGATGGCGCTGGTGGATATCGATAACTTTAAGTCGATTAACGACACCCTGGGCCACCTGACCGGTGATATTGTCCTGCGCAACGTAGCCCGTGAAGGGATCCAGATTATGCAGCCGCATCACGTCCCGGTTTACCGCTACGGTGGAGAGGAGTTCGCGGTGCTCTTCCAGGCCGGGCAGATCGCGGACGCCTTCTCCTTACTGGAGGCATGGCGTACCGCGGTTGAAAAGCGCGTCTGGCGGGAGGAAAACCTGCGGGTCACGTTCAGCGGTGGTCTTGGGGAGTGGCATTTCGAACCGCTAGAGCAATTTGTAGAAAGTGTGGATAACGCTCTCTACAGTGCGAAGCGGCAGGGGAAAAACCGCATTCTTCGCACCTCCGTCGGCTGATTTTCGCGATGCCTGGCAAAATTGTAACCGGTTTCAGAAAAATGCTGATTTCTTTGTGATGCCTGACACACAATCGCGGTAAAGCGGTTGTTGAAGCGTTCTGCACGGGATAATTATCAATAAACACATGTAGATCGAGGCTGATTATGAAGAACATCGTTTTATGCTGTGCAGCGGGAATGTCAACCAGCATGCTGGTTCAACGTATGAAAGACGCCGCGCAGAAAAAAGGAGTAGAAGTCACCATTAAAGCCGTTCCGGTTGCGGAGTTTAAAGACAACATCGCGACGGCCGACATCGTTCTGCTGGGGCCCCAGGTGAAATACGAGCAGGCGAAACTCCAGGCGCAGGCCGACCCTCTGGGTAAAAAGGTCGCGGTGATCGACATGATGGATTACGGCATGATGAAAGGTGATGCCGTACTGGAAAAAGCGCTCAAACTTCTGGAGTGAACCATGGAAGATTTAGAAACAACGATCATGGAACTGCTGGTTAATGCGGGTGCGGCACGCAGTGCTGCCCTCACGGCGTTGCAGATGGCGCGTAAAGGTGACTTTACCGAAGCCGAGAAAGCGATGGAAGAATCGCGGGAATATGTGAAGCATGCGCACACGATCCAGACGCAGCTTATCGGTCTTGATGAAGGCAGCGGAAAACTGCCGGTAAACCTGATCACCGTCCACTCCCAGGATCACCTGATGAACGCGATGGTCATACAGGATCTGGCGGGCGATATGATTGAGCTGTATCGACGGATCCCGTTAGTAAACTGAAAGAGTGCAGATATAAAAAAACCCGCCGAAGCGGGTTTTTTATTAGCGACTCAACGATTACTCGTTGTCGGAACCACCCAGACCTGCGTTCAGCAGTTCTGCCAGGCTCGCGGATGCATCTTCTGCAGTAACCTGCGGTGCAGCTGGCAGTTCGCCTGCAGCACGACGACGCATACGATCCTGATGGTACGCATAACCGGTACCAGCCGGGATCAGACGACCCACGATGACGTTCTCTTTCAGACCGCGCAGTTCATCACGTTTACCTGCAACAGCGGCTTCGGTCAGGACACGAGTAGTTTCCTGGAACGATGCTGCAGAGATGAAGGACTCGGTTGCCAGAGACGCTTTGGTTATACCCAGCAGATCGCGCGAGAAGGTCGCACCGATTTTGCCGTTCGCTTCCAGTTCGCGGTTAGCGATCTTGACGCGTGAGTATTCAACCTGCTCGCCTTCAAGGAACTCGGAGCTGCCCGCGTTTTCGATGGTTGCTTTACGCAGCATCTGACGAACGATAACTTCGATGTGTTTATCGTTAATCTTAACGCCCTGCAGGCGGTATACGTCCTGTACTTCGTTAACGATGTAACGCGTAACAGCATGCACACCACGC
This sequence comes from Enterobacter sp. HSTU-ASh6, assembly GCF_026319105.1. NCBI lineage: Bacteria > Pseudomonadati > Pseudomonadota > Gammaproteobacteria > Enterobacterales > Enterobacteriaceae > Enterobacter > Enterobacter sp. HSTU-ASh6. The sequence goes on from NZ_WSPD01000032.1 coordinate 17,348, forward strand.
AGACGCAGGATGTCGTGCGGCGCTTCTGGACCGTCGGAAACCACGTCACCACGTTCTACACGTTCACCTTCGAACACGTTGAGCTGACGCCACTTAGGAATCATCTCTTCGTATGGCTCGCTACCGTCTACCGGGGTGATAACCAGACGGCGTTTACCTTTGGTCTCTTTACCGAAGGAGATGATACCGCTGATTTCAGCCAGGATTGCCGGCTCTTTCGGACGACGTGCTTCGAACAGGTCCGCAACGCGTGGCAGACCACCGGTGATGTCCTTGGTACCGCCGGATTCCTGAGGAATACGCGCCAGAGTGTCACCAGAGCTGATCTGTACGCCATCTTCCAGCTGTACAATCGCTTTACCCGGCAGGAAGTACTGCGCAGGCATATCGGTACCTGGGATCAGAACGTCATTACCCTGAGCATCAACGATTTTCAGCGCAGGACGCAGATCTTTACCGCCGGTAGTACGTTCAGCAGAATCCAGAACCACCAGAGAAGACAGACCGGTCAGCTCGTCGGTCTGACGAGTAATGGTCTGGCCGTCGATCATGTCAGTGAAGCGGATGAAACCACTTACTTCGGTGATAACCGGCATGGTGTGTGGATCCCAGTTTGCAACGGTTTCACCGCCGGCAACCTGCTCGCCATCACCTTTCGCCATAACCGCACCGTAAGGCACTTTATAGCTCTCTTTGGTACGACCGAATTCGTCGATCAGCTTCAGCTCGGTGTTACGGGAAGTGATAACCAGTTTACCGCTGGAGTTCACAACCGATTTCGCGTTGCTGAGCTTGATGCTACCTTTGTTTTTCACCTGGATGCTGGATTCAGCAGCCGCACGAGATGCCGCACCACCGATGTGGAACGTACGCATCGTCAGCTGTGTACCCGGCTCACCGATGGACTGTGCCGCGATAACGCCGATAGCTTCACCTTTGTTGATGATGTGGCCACGCGCCAGGTCACGACCGTAGCAGTGCGCACATACACCAAAGTCGGTGTCACAGGATACAACGGAACGCACTTTCACGGAGTCAACAGAGTTCGCTTCCAGCAGGTCACACCACTGTTCGTGCAGCAGGGTGTTGCGTGGAACCAGAATGTCTGCGGTACCCGGCTTCAGGATGTCTTCCGCGGTCACACGACCCAGTACGCGATCGCGCAGTGGCTCTTTAACATCACCACCCTCGATAACCGGGGTCATGGTGATACCTTCGAGGGTGCCACAATCGTCTTCGGTCACAACCAGATCCTGCGCAACGTCAACCAGACGACGCGTCAGATAACCGGAGTTCGCTGTCTTCAGTGCGGTATCCGCCAGACCTTTACGCGCACCGTGCGTGGAGATGAAGTACTGGAGTACGTTCAGACCTTCACGGAAGTTCGCGGTGATTGGCGTTTCGATGATGGAGCCATCTGGCTTCGCCATCAGACCACGCATACCTGCCAGCTGACGAATCTGTGCTGCAGAACCACGCGCACCGGAGTCGGCCATCATGTAGATGCTGTTGAAGGAAACCTGCTGCTCTTCGACACCGTCACGGTTAATCACGGTTTCGGTCTGCAGGTTATCCATCATCGCTTTGGATACACGATCGTTCGCCGCGGCCCAGATATCGATAACTTTGTTATAGCGTTCGCCCGCGGTAACCAGACCAGACTGGAACTGCTCCTGGATCTCAGCAACTTCGGCTTCCGCTTCAGAGATGATCTCGTGTTTCTTCTCTGGGATGACCATGTCATCAATACCAACAGATGCACCTGAACGCGCTGCATAAGCAAAGCCGGTGTACATTGTCTGGTCAGCGAAGATAACGGTCGGCTTCAGGCCCAGAATGCGGTAACAGGTGTTCAGCATTTTGGAGATTGCCTTCTTGCCCAGCGCCTGGTTGACGATGGAGAAAGGCAGACCTTTCGGTACGATCATCCACAGAATGGCACGGCCAACGGTCGTGTCTTTCAGGCTGGTTTTCGCAACGAATTCGCCGTTTGCATCTTTTTCGTATTCGGTGATACGCACTTTAACGCGCGCATGCAGAGAGGCCAGGCCAGCGCGATAAATACGCTCAGCTTCTTTCGGGCCAGTCAGCACCATGCCTTCGCCTTTGGCGTTAACACAGTCACGGGTCATATAGTAAAGACCCAATACAACGTCCTGAGAAGGAACGATGATAGGTTCACCGTTCGCTGGAGACAGGATGTTGTTGGTAGACATCATCAGCGCACGCGCTTCCAGCTGGGCTTCCAGCGTCAGCGGTACGTGAACAGCCATCTGGTCACCATCGAAGTCGGCGTTATATGCCGCACAAACCAGCGGGTGCAGCTGGATAGCTTTACCTTCGATCAGGACTGGCTCAAATGCCTGAATACCCAGACGGTGCAGGGTTGGTGCACGGTTCAGCAGTACCGGGTGTTCGCGGATCACTTCGTCCAGGATATCCCAAACGACAGCTTCTTCACGCTCAACCATTTTCTTAGCGGCTTTGATGGTGGTGGCGAGTCCTCGCAACTCCAGCTTGCCGTAGATGAACGGTTTGAACAGCTCCAGTGCCATTTTCTTCGGCAGACCGCACTGATGCAGACGCAGGTATGGACCTACGGTGATTACAGAACGACCGGAGTAGTCAACACGCTTACCGAGCAGGTTCTGACGGAAACGACCCTGTTTACCTTTGATCATGTCGGCCAAAGATTTCAGAGGACGCTTGTTAGAACCGGTGATCGCACGACCGCGACGACCGTTATCCAGCAGGGCATCTACCGCTTCCTGCAGCATACGTTTTTCGTTGCGTACGATGATGTCCGGCGCAGCCAGATCCAGCAGACGTTTCAGACGGTTGTTACGGTTAATGACGCGACGATACAGATCGTTCAGATCAGACGTTGCGAAACGACCACCATCCAGCGGAACCAGCGGACGCAGATCTGGCGGCAGAACCGGCAGAACGGTCAGGATCATCCACTCTGGTTTGTTACCAGACTGCACGAACGCTTCCAGCAGTTTGATACGCTTGGTCAGCTTTTTACGCTTGGTTTCGGAGTTGGTTTCGTTCAGCTCTTCACGCAGCTGCTCGCACTCTTGCTCCAGATCCATGCTCTTCAGCAGGGCCTGGATAGCTTCCGCACCCATTTTCGCGTCAAATTCGTCACCGAACTCTTCCAGCGCGTCCAGATACTGCTCTTCAGTCAGGATCTGGTGACGTTCCAGGTTCGTCATCCCGCCTTCGATAACCACATAAGATTCGAAGTACAGAACGCGTTCGATATCGCGCAGCGGCATATCCAGCAGCAGACCGATACGGGACGGCAGAGATTTCAGGAACCAGATGTGAGCAGTCGGAGACGCCAGCTCGATGTGGCCCATGCGCTCACGACGCACTTTGGTCTGGGTCACTTCAACGCCGCACTTCTCACAGATCACACCACGGTGTTTAAGGCGCTTGTACTTACCGCACAGGCACTCGTAATCTTTTACTGGCCCGAAAATACGCGCACAGAAAAGGCCGTCACGCTCAGGTTTGAACGTACGGTAGTTGATGGTTTCCGGCTTTTTAACTTCACCGAAAGACCATGAACGGATCATGTCTGGCGAAGCCAGAGCAATTTTGATCGCATCAAACTCTTCGGTTTTAGTTTGCGCTTTCAGAAACTTTAATAAGTCTTTCACGGATTTGCTCCCGTCGGAGTTAGCACACTCTGCTGTCGGGGGTTAACCCGACAGCAGTGACCTGTTTGAGCGAGAATTACTCGTCTTCCAGTTCGATGTTGATACCCAGCGAACGAATCTCTTTCAACAGTACGTTGAAGGATTCTGGCATGCCCGGCTCCATCTGATGGTTGCCGTCCACGATGTTCTTATACATCTTGGTACGACCGTTCACGTCATCAGACTTAACGGTGAGCATTTCCTGCAGGGTGTATGCTGCGCCGTATGCTTCCAGCGCCCACACTTCCATCTCCCCGAAGCGCTGACCACCGAACTGTGCCTTACCACCCAGCGGCTGCTGAGTAACCAGGCTGTAAGAACCGGTAGAACGAGCGTGCATCTTGTCGTCGACCAGGTGGTTCAGTTTCAGCATGTACATGTAACCTACGGTTACCGGACGCTCGAACTGTTCACCGGTACGGCCGTCAAACAGCGTAATCTGACCAGACGTTGGCAGACCACCCAGTTGCAGCAGCTCTTTGATTTCAGCTTCTTTTGCACCGTCGAATACCGGCGTTGCAATTGGCATACCTTTGCGCAGGTTCTCTGCCAGACGCAGCACTTCTTCATCGCTGAAGGTGTTCAGGTCGACTTTCTGACGCACATCGGTACCCAGATCGTAGGCACGCTGGATGAATTCGCGCAGTTTCGCGACTTCCTGCTGCTGTTTCAGCATGGCGTTAATCTTGTCGCCGATACCTTTCGCAGCCATACCCAGGTGGGTTTCCAGAATCTGACCGATGTTCATACGAGACGGTACGCCCAGCGGGTTCAGTACGATATCTACCGGCGTACCGTTAGCATCGTGCGGCATATCTTCGATCGGGTTGATCTTAGAGATAACACCCTTGTTACCGTGACGACCTGCCATCTTATCACCAGGCTGGATCTGACGTTTAACAGCCAGATACACCTTAACAATCTTCAGCACGCCTGGTGCCAGATCGTCGCCCTGAGTGATTTTGCGGCGTTTCGCTTCGAGTTTTTTCTCGAACTCGTGTTTCAGTTCGTCATACTGCTCAGCCAGCTGTTCCAGCTGATTCTGTTTCTCTTCGTCGGTCAGGCCCAGTTCCAGCCAGCGATCGCGTGGCAGTTTGTCGAGCTTCTCAGCTTCAACGCCACCGGCAACCAGTACCGCATAGATACGGCTGAACAGACCCGCTTCGAGGATCTGCAGTTCTTCAGACAGGTCTTTCTTAGCCTGTTTGAGCTGCATCTCTTCGATTTCCAGCGCACGTTTATCTTTCTCAACGCCGTCACGGGTGAAGACCTGAACGTCGATAACCGTACCGGAAACACCGTTTGGTACGCGCAGAGAAGAGTCTTTAACGTCAGACGCTTTCTCACCGAAGATTGCACGCAGCAGTTTCTCTTCTGGCGTCAGCTGGGTTTCACCTTTCGGCGTAACCTTACCAACCAGAATATCGCCGCCAGTCACTTCCGCACCGATGTAAACGATACCGGATTCATCCAGTTTGGAGAGCGCAGCTTCACCCACGTTAGGGATGTCAGCGGTGATCTCTTCTGGCCCCAGCTTGGTGTCACGGGACACACATGCCAGTTCCTGAATGTGGATGGTGGTGAAACGATCTTCCTGAACCACACGCTCGGAAACGAGGATGGAGTCTTCGAAGTTGTAACCGTTCCACGGCATGAACGCTACGCGCATGTTCTGACCGAGCGCCAGTTCACCGAGGTCGGTGGATGGACCGTCTGCCAGCACGTCGCCGCGCTCGACCGGCTCACCCAGAGACACACATGGCATCTGGTTGATACAGGTGTTCTGGTTAGAACGGGTGTATTTGGTCAGGTTATAGATGTCGATACCCGCTTCGCCCGGATACATCTCGTCTTCGTTAACTTTGATAACGATACGGGATGCGTCGACGTACTGTACGGTACCGCCACGCTTAGCAACTGCAGTAACACCGGAGTCAACGGCAACAGCACGTTCCATACCGGTACCAACCAGCGGCTTATCAGCACGCAGAGTTGGAACGGCCTGACGTTGCATGTTCGCACCCATCAATGCACGGTTGGCGTCATCGTGTTCCAGGAACGGGATCAGGGACGCACCGACGGATACCACCTGCTGGGTGGATACGTCCATGTAGTCAACCTGGTCGCGGCTGAACAAGCTGGATTCGCCTTTGCTACGGCAGGTAACCAGATCTTCTACAAAGTGGCCTTCGTCATCCAGGTTGGAGTTCGCCTGAGCGATAACGTAGTTACCTTCTTCGATAGCAGACAGGTAATGAATTTCGTCGGTCACAACACCGTCAGTCACTTTACGGTACGGCGTCTCAAGGAAACCGTATTCGTTCGTCTGTGCGTACACGGACAGGGAGTTGATCAGACCGATGTTTGGACCTTCAGGCGTTTCGATTGGACATACGCGACCGTAGTGCGTCGGGTGTACATCTCGAACTTCGAAGCCTGCGCGTTCACGGGTCAGACCGCCTGGGCCGAGTGCAGAGATACGACGTTTGTGCGTAATCTCAGACAGCGGGTTGTTCTGGTCCATGAACTGAGACAGCTGGCTGGAACCGAAGAACTCTTTCACTGCTGCAGAAATCGGCTTGGCGTTGATCATATCCTGAGGCATCAGGGTATCCAGATCGCCCAGAGACAGACGCTCTTTCACCGCACGTTCTACACGTACCAGGCCAACGCGGAACTGGTTTTCCGCCATTTCGCCTACGGAACGGATACGACGGTTACCGAGGTGGTCGATATCGTCCACTTCACCTTTACCGTTACGGATATCGATGAGCTTCTTCATCACTTCGATGATGTCGTCTTTGCTCAGGATACCGGAACCTTCGATCTCATCACGCAGCAGAGAACGGTTGAACTTCATACGACCCACTGCAGACAGATCGTAGCGGTCTTCGGAGAAGAACAGGTTCTCGAACAGGCTTTCAGCCGCTTCGCGAGTTGGTGGCTCACCAGGACGCATCATGCGGTAGATTTCAACCAGCGCGCTCAGACGGTCGGTCGTTGGGTCGACGCGAATAGTCTCAGAGATATATGGACCGTGGTCCAGATCGTTGGTGAACAGCGTTTCGATACGTTTGTGACCAGCCTGACTCAGCTTAGCCAGCAGATCCAGGCTCAGCTCCATGTTCGCCGGGCAGATCAGCTCGCCAGTTGATTCATCAACGTAATCTTTCGCGGCTACTTTTCCTGCAATGTATTCAACCGGAACTTCGATGTGTTTGATATCATCTTTTTCCAGCTGGCGGATGTGGCGCGCGGTGATACGGCGACCTTTTTCCACATACACTTTGCCGTCGGCTTCGATGTCGAACGACGCGGTCTCACCACGCAGACGTTCCGGCACCAGCTCCATCTGCAGCTTGTTGTCGCGGATTTCAAAGATCACTTTCTCAAAGAACAGGTCCAGGATCTGCTCAGTGGTATAGTTCAGTGCACGCAGAATGATGGTAGCAGGCAGTTTACGACGACGGTCGATACGGACAAACAGGTTGTCTTTTGGATCGAACTCGAAGTCCAGCCATGAACCACGGTAAGGAATGATGCGTGCGTTATACAGTACTTTACCGGAAGAGTGTGTTTTACCTTTATCGCTGTCGAAGAAGACGCCCGGGCTACGATGCAGCTGGGAAACGATAACACGCTCAGTACCGTTGATAACGAAAGTACCGTTGTCCGTCATGAGTGGAATTTCACCCATGTAGACTTCTTGTTCTTTAATGTCTTTTACGGTGCCTTCTGGCGCTTCGCGCTCGTAGATCACCAGACGCAGTTTTACGCGCAGCGGTGCGGAATAGGTCACGCCACGGATCTGACATTCCTGAACGTCAAACACCGGCTCGCCAAGGCGATAGCTGACGTACTGCAGCTCGGAGTTACCGCTGTAGCTCTGAATTGGGAACACGGAACGGAAGGCGGCTTCCAGACCGTACTGCCCTTCAGGATCTTGCTCGATAAACTTCTGGAACGAGTCAAGCTGGATAGAAAGGAGATATGGAATGTCCAGAACTTGTGGACGTTTACCAAAATCCTTACGAATACGTTTTTTCTCGGTATAGGAGTAAACCATAGGGTTCCTCAGCTCGCTGACAAGTCGACCCATCTGTCCGACGAAGGGACAGTTTGTGCAACACCATTTTGTGGACCGGAAAATTGAATACTTTCCGCAATACCTGTTGCTATCACGCTTAAACCATTTCATTGCGATTTACACAGAGCGAGCACCCTGTCGCAGTATATTAAGTCGTCGATAGAAACAAGCATTGAAAGACACATCGATAGTCAAACAGTGTGAAATGCTACCGAGGCCTTACAGCGCAAAAAGGCTGGTGACTAAAAAGTCACCAGCCATCAGCCTAATAACTTAGGCTGCAACCAGAAAAGTTGGCTTATTTAACTTCAACTTCAGCGCCAGCTTCTTCCAGAGATTTTTTCAGTGCTTCTGCGTCGTCTTTGCTCACGCCTTCTTTCAGCGCAGCTGGAGCAGATTCTACCAGGTCTTTAGCTTCTTTCAGACCCAGACCGGTAGCGCCACGAACAGCTTTGATTACAGCAACTTTGTTCGCGCCAGCAGCTTTCAGAATTACGTCGAATTCAGTTTTCTCTTCAGCAGCGTCAGCAGCTGGACCAGCAGCAACAGCTACAGCAGCAGCAGCAGAAACACCGAATTTTTCTTCCATTGCAGAGATCAGCTCAACAACGTCCATTACGGACATAGCGGATACTGCTTCAATGATTTGATCTTTAGTGATAGACATTTAAATTGTTCCTGAATATCAGAATAAGTTTATACGTAAGCAGATGCTTTATAAAGATAACTGCGATTAAGCAGCTTCTTTCGCATCGCGTACAGCAGCCAGAGTACGAACCAGTTTGCCAGCCGAAGCTTCTTTCATGGTTGCCATCAGGCGTGCAATTGCTTCTTCGTAGGTCGGCAGAGTTGCCAGGCGGTCGATCTGAGACGCCGGGATCAGCTCACCTTCAAAGGCAGCGGCTTTGACCTCAAATTTTGCATTCGCTTTCGCGAACTCTTTGAACAGACGAGCAGCAGCGCCCGGGTGTTCCATAGAGTATGCAATCAGGGTCGGACCAACAAACGTGTCTTTCAGGCACTCAAAAGAGGTACCTTCAACAGCACGACGCAGCAGGGTGTTACGAACAACACGCATGTAAACGCCAGCTTCACGACCTGCTTTACGCAGTTCAGTCATTTTATCTACAGTTACGCCACGGGAATCCGCAACTACTGCAGACAGCGCGCCTTTGGCTACTTCGCTGACTTCAGCAACAATCGCTTGTTTGTCTTGAAGATTTAAAGCCATTAGCTTTTGCTCCTGGATGTTTGCCGGAACTCATGTTCCGGAACTCACTTCACTCTTCCCAACGGAAAGAGCGTCTTAATACGGTGAGCAGAAACAAGCCAGAATATCCAAAAATAATCTTAGCGTTCTGTCACCGTCTACGCAGGGGATTAAGTCTCTTGCGAAACACCTGCGGTCTTCGACGGAGGCCTGGATTAGGCCAGGCTCCAACGAACAATTCTTTTAGCCGCTAACTTTCGTTAGCAAACGTGGGGGTAAGATTGTAGACAAAATCACCGCCCACGTAAAGGCATTAGTTTGCAGCAGCGCTCAGGCCAGCCTGGTCAACTGCAACACCTGCACCCATGGTGGTGGAGATGCTAACTTTCTTGATGTACACGCCTTTCGCCTGAGTTGGTTTTGCTTTTTTCAGCGCAACCAGCAGAGCTTCCAGGTTTTCTTTCAGTTTGTCAGCGTCGAAGTCCACTTTACCGATGGTGGTGTGGATGATGCCGTTTTTGTCGTTACGATAACGAACCTGACCTGCTTTAGCGTTCTTAACCGCTTCAGCAACGTTAGGGGTTACAGTACCCACTTTCGGGTTTGGCATCAGGCCGCGTGGACCCAGAACCTGGCCCAGCTGGCCAACAACGCGCATTGCATCTGGAGATGCGATAACAACGTCGAAGTTCATTTCGCCTTTCTTGATCTGGTCAGCCAGATCTTCCATACCTACCAGTTCAGCGCCAGCAGCTTTAGCAGCTTCTGCGTTTGCACCCTGAGTAAATACAGCTACGCGAACGGAACGGCCAGTACCGTGTGGCAGTACAGTCGCGCCACGAACGTTCTGATCAGATTTACGAGCATCGATGCCCAGGTTAACAGCAACGTCAACGCTTTCAACGAACTTAGCGGTCGCCAGTTCTTTCAGCAGAGCGATAGCTTCGTTGATGTCATACTGTTTGGTCGCATCAACTTTGTCACGGATCACGGACATGCGCTTGGTCAGTTTAGCCATTTCTTAGTCCTCCACTACCAGGCCCATGGAACGTGCAGTACCTTCGATTGAGCGAGTCATCGCTTCAATGTCGGCACCAGTCATGTCGGCAGCTTTGGTCTGCGCGATTTCCTGCAGCTGAGCGCGGGAAATTTTACCCACTTTGTCTTTGTTCGGCTTACCGGAACCAGACTTGATACCAGCCGCTTTCTTCAGCAGAACAGCTGCTGGAGGGGTTTTGGTAACGAAAGTGAAAGAACGGTCAGCGTAAACAGTGATAACAACTGGGATTGGCAGACCTTTTTCCAGGGATTCAGTTTTGGCGTTGAACGCTTTACAGAATTCCATGATGTTCACACCCTGCTGACCCAGAGCTGGACCAACTGGTGGACTTGGGTTCGCCATACCCGCTGCAACCTGCAGCTTGACGTAGGCTTGTACTTTCTTAGCCATTCTAAAATCCTCTGATTGGGTGATAACGCCTCAGTGAGGCTCCCCGTGAATAAAATTCGTTTTACGGGCCTTAACCCATAAAAACAAAAGGCGCGAAATTGTATTCCAATCTCGCGCCCTGTGCAACGATTAAATCGTCGCTTTTTTGATCGCTGCTTAGGCTTTTTCGACCTGAGCGAAGTCCAGCTCTACTGGGGTCGCACGACCGAAGATAGAAACAGACACTTTCAGGCGGGACTTCTCGTAGTCCACTTCTTCAACGACGCCGTTAAAGTCAGCAAACGGACCGTCATTAACACGAACCATTTCACCCGGTTCAAACAGCGTTTTCGGACGCGGCTTATCACCCACCTGCTGCAGGCGGTTCATAATCGCATCAACTTCTTTGTCGCTGATTGGCGCCGGACGGTCAGACGTGCCGCCGATAAAGCCCATCACACGCGGTACGCTGCGCACAAGGTGCCAGCTCGCGTCGTTCATAACCATCTGAACCAGCACGTAACCCGGGAAGAATTTACGCTCGCTTTTGCGACGTTGGCCGCCACGGATCTCAACCACTTCTTCGGTCGGAACCATAACTTCGCCAAATAACTCTTCCATGTTGTGTAATTTGATATGCTCACGCAGCGACGTTGCTACGCGGCCTTCAAAACCGGAAAACGCCTGAACGACGTACCAGCGCTTTTTAGGGGCTTCAGACATCTCAGAACCTCAGGCCAGTGATAAAGGATACCAGGCGAACCAGAATACCATCCAGTCCCCACAGGATCAGTGACATTACAGCGGTAACCGCCGCTACGATCAGCGTGGTGTGCAATGTTTCCTGGCGAGTCGGCCAAATTACCTTGCGGACTTCGGTACGCGCTTCGCGAGCAAAAGCGACAGTCGCTTTGCCTTTCGTCGTCAACAGCGCGACACCACCCGCTGCAGCAATCAGAATTACCACTGCAAGCGCGCGTAGCGGCAGCATAATGTCACGATAAAGGTAGTTACCGACAATCGCTACGATCAGCAGAACGGCTACCACTACCCATTTCATCGCTTCCAGGCCGCGCCCGCTCCCTTGAGCTTCGGTATTCGCACTCATAAACCAACCTGTCAGAAGTATTCTACAAACATTTTCACCCCGCGATTGCGAGGCAAACCAAATCGAAATGCTAATTCGCTTTTCGAATTATACGCTCTCTGCAGAGCCTGTCTCAGCAATGATTATGACAAAAATAATCACTGATGAGCCAGGTTCTGACGTGAAAGCGTGCAAAAAGGGCATCAAATGATGCCCTTTTATTGCGCATTGCGTCAAATGTTATCAGCAATTAGCCGAGAACTTTAGCAACCACGCCCGCGCCAACGGTACGGCCACCTTCACGGATTGCGAAACGCAGACCGTCGTCCATCGCGATTGGGTGGATCAGAGTCACAACCATCTTGATGTTGTC
>NZ_WSPD01000033.1:0-27287 GCF_026319105.1 Enterobacter sp. HSTU-ASh6
TGGCATCAGGTCAAACTCAGTGACAGTTTACCCGTCTGTTGACGGGTAACTGAAGTGACTTTAAACATACAAGGGCACCAGACCGCACGAAATTACACGCTAATCGGCGCCGTCGCCGCTTCCAGCCACGAACGCGCTTCGCTGTTCACCAGGGGTAACAGCGCCTCACGTACCTGCTGGTGATATGCATCCAGCCACGCTTTTTCCTGCTCGCTTAACAGATCCAGCTCGACCTGACTCAGGTCGATGGGGATCAGCGTCAGCGAAGCAAATTTGCAGAATCCCGGACGGCTCTCAACGATTTCTACCTGGTTTTCGATGCGGATACCGTGGCTATCGCCCAGATAATATCCCGGTTCGATAGTCATGATATTGCCCGCCACCAGCGGCCACGGATTGACCTTTTTGGCAATACGATGCGGGTTTTCATGGATCAGAAGCTGATGCCCCACGCCATGCCCCGTACCGTGATCGTAATCCAGCCCCATCTCCCACAATGGACGACGCGCGAAAGCATCCAGCTGATGTCCCTGAGTGCCGGAAGGAAACTGCAGGGTAATCAGCGACAGGAAGCCTCTCAACACGGCGGTGTAGTGCAGGCGCTGCTGCGGGTCGACCTGACCCCAGGCCAACGTGCGCGTGGCATCGGTAGTGCCATTAGCATACTGACCGCCGGAATCGTTCAGGTAAAACTGGTCATGAACGATGGGCTTGTTGCTGGCCTCGCTCGAATGGTAATGGCACATCGCCGCATTGCTGGAGGAGGCGGAGATGGTGGCAAAGCTTTGCTCGATAAACCCGGGCTGCTGTTTACGGAACGCAAGCTGTTGCGCCTGAACCTCCAGCTCGGTTAGCGGGTTTCCTGCCGCCTCGCGCAGCGGCACTTCACGGCTCAGCCAGGCAAGGAAGTTGACCCACGCGGCACCGTCCTGGTGATGACACTCGCGGTAACCCGCCAGTTCGACCGGGTTTTTGGTGGCCTTCATCAGGGTTATAGGGTCGGTCTGCCAGACAATCTCTCCCTGTGGCTCAATAGCGAAGCGCAGGGCTACCGGCGCGGAATCGGCATCTACCATTACCCGTTTACCGGCAGCAAGGCGCTGGCAGCGCTCGATAAAGGCGTCCTGCGGCGCAATAGTGAACGCATTGCGCACGGCGTCTGGCAGGGCGCTGAGCTTATTGTCGTTAACAAACCACTCAACATGACCGTCTCGACCCAGCAGGACAAAAGAGAGCGGTACCGGGCTGTAAGGGATATCTGCTCCCCGCACGTTCAGGAGCCAGGCGATATTGTCCGGCAGGGTAACGGCCAGATAATCGGCATGGCTGGCGGCCAGCACGGCGGCAACGCGCTGACGTTTGTCTGCGCTGCTTTCACCGCTGAGTTCAACCGGCATGCTACGAATAAGCCCCGCCGGTGCGGCAGGGCGGTCAGTCCACAGAGTATCAAAAGGCGATTCACTCAATGGCACCAGTTCGCACGCTGTGGCGGACAGCTGATCAAACTCCGTATTAGTCATCAGCAGCGGGTCAAAACCGATGCGCGTGCCTGCCCCCACGTTTTCCGCCAGCCATTGCGCCAGCGGCTCGTTATGCAGATGGTGGATCTCAATCTCATCCGTGTTGACCTGCACGCGCGCCTGAACCTGATAGCGGCCATCGACGAACAGCAGTGCTTTGTCCTGCAGCACCAGCGCCACACCGGCCGAACCGTCAAAGCCTGTCAGCCAGGCCAGCTTTTCATCGTAGGGCGCGCAGTATTCACTCTGCCAGGCATCGGCGCGCGGGACGATCATCCCGTCGAGATGGCTGGCTTCAAGCCACTGGCGCAGGGCAGAGAGAGGTGATGTGCTGTACATTATTTATCCTTGTCGTAATTAGCGGAACGGCGGCTCGTTGAAGGTGCGCAGCTTGCGGGAATGGAGTCTGTCCCCTTCCGCTCGCAGCAGGTCAATGGCGCGGATGCCAATCTGCAGATGTTCGGATATCGCCCCTTCATAGAAACGGTTGGCCTGGCCCGGCAGCTTAATTTCGCCGTGCAGCGGTTTATCGGAGACGCACAGCAGCGTGCCGTAGGGGACGCGGAAGCGATAGCCCTGCGCGGCGATGGTGGCGCTTTCCATATCAATCGCCACCGCGCGGCTCAGGTTAAACCGCAGCGCGGAGGCGGAGTAGCGCAGCTCCCAGTTGCGATCGTCCGTAGTGACGACCGTGCCGGTGCGCAGGCGCTGCTTAACTTCTTCGCCCGGCATGCCGCTCACCTCTTTGGTGGCGTCATACAACGCACGCTGGACCTCGGCGATGCTTGGGATGGGAATATCCGGCGGCAGTACGGCGTCAAGCACATGGTCATCACGCAGATAGGCGTGTGCGAGCACGTAATCGCCAATCAGCTGGCTTTCGCGCAGGCCGCCGCAGTGGCCAATCATCAGCCACACGTCCGGGCGCAGAACTGCCAGATGGTCGCAGATGGTTTTCGCATTCGACGGGCCGACGCCAATGTTAATCAACGTAATGCCCTGACCGTCGGCGGTGATCAGGTGCCAGGCTGGCATCTGATGCTTTTTCCACGCCAGGTCGGAAATCAGCTGCTCGGGGGCTTCGGTCTCTGCGGTGATCCAGATCCCGCCGGCACAGGAGAGCGCGATGTAAGGGCTCTCCGGGTCGAGGATTTGGCTGCAGCCCCAGCGGACAAACTCGTCGACGTAGCGAGTGTAGTTGGTAAAGAGCACGAAGGGTTGAAAATGTTCGGCTGGCGTACCGGTGTAGTGACGCAGGCGCGCCAGGGAGAAATCGACCCGGCGGGCATCAAAATGTGACAGAGGAGAAAACTCTGCCGGGTGATAAATGCCGTCAGCCGTCTCATCGCCAATCTGCGAAAGTTCCGTCGTCGGGAAGTGGCGGGTCAGGCCCGCGCTCATGGAGCGGTCCAGCGTTAACGCCGAGCCGTCAATCACGTACGGATAGGGGATCTCGTGCTGGGAAGGCTCAACGGCGATGTGCGCACCGTAGTCCTGGTACAGCAGCGTAAGCTGCTCTTCAAGGTAAGGGCGGAACAGCGCAGGGCGGGTGACGGTGGTGCTGTAGCAGCCGGAGTGGGTAAAACGGGCATAGGCGCGGGTTTTCGGCGTGGTGCTGGCGCTGCCGTCCCAGGTCACAGAGAGCGACGGATAAACAAAAAGGCCCTCGCTTCTGGCCTTTTCGTCGGGGAGTTTCCCTGTGTCGATATACTCGCTAATGGCGCTGCGCAGCGCGTTGACGGACTGTTCATACAGTGCGTCGAGTTTTTCCAGCGCCTGAGCCGGGGTCAGGCTGGAGCCCTTATTATTCATCTCTGTCTCCTTGTTCCACAGGTGTGCGACTCTACCCGATAGTATGTCACACGCCTGTGAAACAAAAGTGAGATCAGCGGTGGTGCGTCTCTTTCATCAGAAGCGCCGTCGCCGCAGAGAGCAGGCAGCCGGCCAGCAGATAAATCGCCACGCTGTGCCAGTTTCCGCCGGAGAAGGTCACCAGCGCGGCGGCAATAAAGGGGGTAAACCCGCCGCCGACGACGCTTGCAACCTGGTAACCCACGCCTGCTCCGCTGTAGCGGTAGCTGGCGCCGAACAGTTCGGTAAACATCGGCTGCTGGACGCAGACCACCATATCGTGAGCGATGTTCGCGAGCATAATGGCAAAGAAGACAATCCAGAATATCGACTGCGCCTCCAGCGCCATAAAGAAGGGCCAGGCGCTGAGGGTTCCCACCAGCGCCCCGGTGATATAAACGCGACGTCGACCAAAGCGGTCCGCCAGCCAGGCGAAACAGGGGATGGTCAGGCAGCTGATCCCGCCGACCACCAGGCCGATATTCAGAAACAGCTCTCGCGGCAGACCGAGATTCTGCGTTGAGTAGTTCAGCGCAAACGCGGTGACGATATACATCGTCAGCAGTTCGCACAGGCGCAGGGCGATAATTTTCAGAAAAGCGCCAGGGTGCTGCACCAGGGCTTCCATCACCGGCAGCCGCTTTTTGACGGCAGCTATTTCCTGCTGCTGTTCGAATTCAGCGGACTCTTCCATCCCGTTACGGATCCACAGCGCGGCGATGACCAGCACGATGCTGAAGATGAACGGAATGCGCCAGCCCCAGCTCAGGAACTGTTCGTCGGTGGTGAGCTGGCTGATTAAGGAGACCAGCCCGGTGGAAAGGAGCAGACCCACGCCATACCCGACCTGTACGCCGCTGCTGTAAAACGCTTTCTTATTTTTTGGCGCGCTCTCAACCGATAACAGCGCCGCGCCGCCCCACTCGCCGCCCACGGCGAACCCCTGAATGGCGCGCAGGGTAGCCAGTAGTACCGGTGCCCACCAGCCAATGGTGGAAAACGAAGGGAGGATGCCAATCAGCGCGGTGGCGATCCCCATCATCCAGACGGTGAGCATCAGCATACGTTTGCGACCGAGGCGGTCGCCGAAGTGGCCGAAGATCACGCCACCCAACGGGCGAAACAGAAAGCCGACGCCGAAGGTGGCAAACGCGGCGAGCGTGCCCATCGCGGGGCTGACCTGCGGGAAGAATTCGCGGTTAAAGACCAGGGCGGCGGTAATGCCGTAGAGCAGAAAATCATACCAGTCGACGACGGCACCCGCGAAGCTGCCGAGGGCGGCGCGGCGGGCACGATTGAGCGAAGGTGTCTCCTCGGTGGGATGTGTGGAGGTGAGAGTGGAATCCATAATTGTCCTGTCTGCACTGATTTTTAATTATTGGTATAAGAAAAAGTCACTCACAAAGCGGCCGTCACGTAAACGGAACTTATGAGACTACCGCGACAGGGAGCCTGTGCAAACTGATTTTATTTCCTGATGGGTAATGCAAAACGGCTACGCTATGCTTAGTGAAGAACGAAGCGACGGAGGAAGGGACGATGTGTCGTAAAGAGGTGTTGGGGTGTCTTGCTGCGTTGCTTATCAGCCAGAGCGTGCAGGCGGTGAGCTATCCGTTGCCGCCGACGGGCAGCCGACTGGTGGGAAGCGCGCAGGTCATCACCGTGCCGGATCGCAATACGTTACCGCTCGAGGCGTTTGCCGCACAGTACGGTCAGGGGCTAAGTAATATGCTGGAAGCGAACCCGGGCGTGGATCCTTTTTTGCCCAAATCCGGTACCCGGCTGGTTATTCCCCAGCAGCTGATTCTGCCTGACACCGTCCGGGAAGGCATTATCGTGAATGCGGCAGAAATGCGCCTCTACTATTATCCGCCCGGCGGCACTACCGTAGAAGTCCTGCCCATTGGCATCGGTCAGGCCGGGCGCGAAACGCCGCGTAACTGGGTGACGGCGGTTGAGCGTAAGCAGGAGGGACCGACATGGTCGCCGACGCCCAATACGCGCCGCGCCTATGCGGCAGAAGGCAAAACGCTGCCTGCATTCGTGCCTGCCGGGCCGGATAACCCGATGGGGCTGTATGCCATTTATATCGGCAGGCTGTACGCCATTCACGGCACCAACTCGAATTTTGGCATCGGGCTGCGGGTGAGCCAGGGCTGTATTCGTCTGCGCAATAACGACATCAAATACCTGTTCGATAACGTTCCGGTCGGAACCCGGGTACAGCTTATCGATCAGCCCGTTAAAGTCACCACCGAGCCGGACGGTAGCCGCTGGGTGGAAGTGCATGAGCCGTTGTCACGTAACCGTGCGGAATTTGAATCGACCCGGAAAGTGCCGCTGCCGATATCGGCCGCGCTGCGGACAGAGTTGATCAACGAGGGGGCAGGTGCTGAGCTGGAACGGCGGTCAGGGATGCCGGTGAAGCTCGGCAATTGAGGACATTTTCGCCACCCGACAATTTAACCCAACCCAGAAAAGCAAAAAGCCTGCTTTAAAAGCAGGCTTTTCAAATTTGGCTCCTCTGACTGGACTCGAACCAGTGACATACGGATTAACAGTCCGCCGTTCTACCGACTGAACTACAGAGGAATCGTGTGAACGGGGCGCATATTATCGACCTGCGTCTCCCTTGTCAAAGGGTGGATCAACGCCTTTTGATCGTTTGCTGACAAAATCGGCAAAGTGGCGTTTTTGACAGCGGAATGCACTGCTTTGGTGCGGATATACCCCTAATGGGGCAGATCATAAACTGCTGTTTCAGTAATAAAAGCCCCCTCCATGATTAGGATTCCTTATTTTCAGGTGGTTAGCGAACAATTCAGACCGCCTGGTAAAACTGGCATTCATATTGCAAAACCTGTTCAACAACGACAGCCGGTTCCGGCACAGCATTTCGAACAGGGGGCAAAATGAACTTAAGACGACTGAAATACTTCGTAAAAATCGTCGATATCGGCAGCCTGACTCAAGCGGCGGAAGTGCTGCATATCGCGCAGCCTGCGCTGAGCCAGCAGGTGGCTACTCTGGAAGGCGAGATGGATCAGCAGCTGTTGATCCGCACCAAACGCGGCGTTACGCCAACGGAAGCCGGTAAAATCCTTTATACCCACGCGCGCACCATCCTTCGCCAGTGTGAACAGGCGCAGCTGGCGGTTCATAACGTTGGCCAGACGTTGAGCGGGCATGTTTCTATCGGTCTGGCGCCGGGAACGGCCGCATCATCTATTACCATGCCATTGCTGCAGGCCGTTCGCGCTGAGCTGCCAGAAGTGCTGGTGTACCTGCACGAAAACAGCGGGTCCGTACTGAATGACAAACTGCTCAGCGGCCAGCTGGATATGGCGGTGCTTTACGATCGCTCCCCGGTCGCCGGGATCACCAGCCAGCCGCTGCTGAAAGAAGATCTTTATCTTGTGGGCACCCGCGACTGCCCGGGGCAGAGCGTTGACCTTACCGCGGTGGCAGAGATGAACCTCTATTTGCCGCGCGATTACAGCGCCGTGCGCGTGCGCGTGGACGAAGCCTTCTCCCTGCGCCGCCTGACGGCAAAAATCATCGGCGAAATCGACTCGATCTCCACGCTGACCGCAGCCATTGCCAGCGGAATGGGGGTCACGGTGCTGCCGGAATCCGCCGCGCGTTCGCTGTGCAGCGCGGCAAACGCCTGGATGGCGCGCATCACCACGCCTTCAATGAGCCTGCCGCTGTCGCTGAACATGTCCGCACGCGGCTCGCTGTCGCCGCAGGCGCAGGCGGTTAAAGAGATTTTGATGTCGCTGGTCAGCAAGCCATCGCTTGAGAACCGCGAACTTCAGCTCGTGAGCTGATATTCCATAAAAGCATAAGATGCTGGTTTTTATTATTTGTTCTGCAGCTCAGCTGACTCTAACAATAGAGCTATGTCAGATGCGCCGGAGTGAATCGTGAATTTCCAGCAACTTAAAATTATCCGTGAGGCGGCCAGGCGGGATTACAACCTGACCGAGGTCGCCAATATGCTTTATACCTCTCAGTCCGGCGTCAGCCGCCATATCCGCGAGCTGGAAGAGGAGCTGGGGATAGAGATCTTTATCCGCCGCGGTAAGCGCCTGCTCGGCATGACAGAGCCTGGCAAGGCATTGCTCACTATCGCGGAGCGGATCCTCAACGAGGCCAGCAACGTGCGTCGTCTGGCCGATCTCTTTACCAATGATGCCTCCGGCGTGCTCACCATCGCCACCACCCATACCCAGGCGCGCTACAGCCTGCCGCCAGTGATTAAAGCCTTCCGCGAACTCTTCCCGGAGGTGCGTCTGGAGCTTATCCAGGGCACGCCGCAGGAGATTGAAGTGCTGCTGCAAAACGGTGGGGCGGATATCGGCATCGCCAGTGAACGCCTGAGCAACGACCCGCTGCTGGTGGCCTTCCCGTGGTTCCGCTGGTATCACAGTCTGTTACTTCCGGTCGATCATCCCCTGAATCAGGTCTCTCCGCTGACGCTGGAGGAGATCGCAAAATGGCCACTGATTACCTACCGCCAGGGCATTACCGGACGTTCACGCATTGATGAAGCCTTCAACCGAAAAGGGTTAACGCCGGATGTGGTGCTCAGCGCGCAGGATTCCGATGTGATTAAAACTTACGTCGAGCTGGGGCTGGGTATTGGTCTGGTGGCGGAACAGTCCGGAGGCGAGCGCGAAGCCGGGAACCTGGTGCGTCTGGATACACGTCATCTGTTTGACGCCAATACCGTATGGCTGGGCCTCAAGCGCGGACAGCTCCAGCGCAACTATGTGTGGCGCTTTATCGAGCTCTGCAATGCCGGGCTGTCCGTTGATGAGATTAAACGCCAGGTCATGGAGCCGGAAGAAGTGGCGATTGATTATCAGATTTAAGCCCTTCATAGCACGACTCTCTCGTAAACAAGAAGCAAAAGCCTGCCCTTAAAAGCAGGCTTTTCTCTATTGAAGCCATTTAAAATTCTCCCCCTGGATTATTAAAACCTCTCAACAATAACGATTACGCGTGACGTCATAGGTTTGTCTTATATTATAATATTTCTCATATTTTACATTGGGTTACTTATAAGAATAAATGACGAAATACTGTTCTTTTTGCGTTCTGTATTATTTGTGCGTAATAAATATATCCGCTTAAATAAATGGGCATTTTTTTTGATGTTTATTTATTTTAGCTGGTATTGGTTTTGGGATATTTCGTTGGTTATTTATTACTTAATTTGTTTAATTTAATTGTTGATTGGTTAGCTGCGCTTACAGCTTATCCAGGAAATGCTTACTTAATTGTCAGTAAGATTTCAGATCAATTTTTTGTTATTTTTTCTGGACAAATTTGATCGGGTTGTAATATGTTTGTTTCACCCAATGATGAAAGGCATGACATTGTGGAATCAAAAAGACTTATTACTTCCGGCAGCAGCTGGGAGGAGGCTTTCGGTTTCTCGCGAGCGGTAGAAGCTGACGGTTGGCTATATATTTCAAAAACGGGACCTCTTAATTCTGGTGGTGAGATTGAATCTGATGATATCGCACTGCAAACGGAATGTGTTCTTAATAAGATCAAGGGGATACTCGAATCGAATGGTTATGCGATAGACGATGTAATACAAAGCAGGCTGTATCTGACTGAAATTGAACAATGGCAGCAGGTGGCTCGTATTCATGGGAACTATTTCCGTGATTCCAGACCTGCATTTACGTTATTGCATGTATTACCTTTTCCCGAGAAAAAAATGAAAGTGGCAATTGATATTGTGGCAAAAAAAAGACAGGGGGTAATTAATGAGTGATATCGCACAAGACAATGCGGTTTCGCCGTTGTTTATCTGGTTTGCCAGCATTGCGGCCGGTACCGCCATGGCGAATAACTATATTCTCCAGCCCGTATTACCTGCTATCGCGACATCTTTGCAGCTCCCCCTGTTTTATACCGGCTTCATTGCAGCGAGCATGCAAATAGGTTATATGCTGGGAATACTCTTTCTTGTTCCGCTGGGAGATAGCGTTAACCGTAAAAAACTGATCGTTTGTCAGTTTTTCCTCCTCTCGCTTGCGCTGTTCACTGCTTCCCTGACCCGTCAACCGTTGCTCCTTTTTAGCGCGGGAATTGTGACGGGCGCGATGGCGACAAGCGCAGTGCAGCTGAATGCGCTTGGATTTCATATTACGCCAAAAGGCGCCACGGTCGGTCTGATCACGATGGGTATTTCGGCAGGGATCCTGCTGGCAAGGCTAGTGGGCGGCAGTCTGGCCGATGCGCTTGGCTGGCGAGGGATGTTGGCCATCTTCGCCACCGTTATGGCCTCCATGGCGTTGTTGGCCATCAGATGTCTGCCCGATGTTAAGCCCGCAAGGGATACGGGGTATCTGAGCGTCATGGTGAAATTGCCGGGTTTACTGCGTAACGCGCGGCTGATTGAGTCTGCTGTAACTGGAGGCGCATGGTTTTTTGTCTTTAGCCTGTTATGGGTGACCATCATGCTTCATCTGCAAAGGCCGCCTTTGCATCTGCCTGCGGGAACCGCCGGATTATTTGGCCTGGCGGGTATCGTCGGTCTTGTACTGGCGAATTATGCGGGAAAACTGGCTGACCGCTTCGGGTGTCGCAGCGTGATTTTTAGCGGAATGGTACTCGTGGTGGCGGGAATAACCGTCCTGTTTCTCTTTCCTGCGTCCTTACCGGGGCTAACGCTGGGTATTATCTTATTCGATTTAGGGTGTTTTGCCGCGCAGGTGGCTAACCAGACGCGAGTTCTCGGACTACACCCGGATAAAAGAAGCAGCCTCTATGCGCTTTATATGTTCTTTTATTATGCAATGGGAGCAGCAGGGTCCGTTACTGGTCCGTGGGTGTATGAAAGATGGGACTGGCAGGGCATCTGTTTAGTGAGCGTCGTGATGGTGATTATTGCGATGATGACCACCGCAATAGGTCATTTTAACGAAAATAGCGTCGCCCACGTTTCGAACTGAACGTTTTTACTATCAATAAACTCAACGCTAGCTATGGCGGGGATACCCATGTTTATTATTCAGCTTTCCGTGATTGTTTTTGCCTGCTATGTCGTGGGCAAACTTATGGAGCAGATAGGTCAGGCGCAGGTCATTGGCCATATTGCTGCAGGCGTTTTATTGGGACCGACGTTCTTTCCCGGAATAATGTCGCTGTTCTCATTTCAAACCTCTTTATTTAGCCAGGAGTCGCTGACCACCATTGATAAGCTGGCGAATTTGGGCATGATTTTGCTCATGTTTGATATTGGGTTGTCGCATTTTCATGGTAATAACCATGGCCGCCGTAAGCAAACTATCGCTGCGTTAAAAATAGCGGCATTAGGCATGCTGCTCCCTTTTATCGGTGGCGTGTTAGCGGGGAATTCGGTACATGCCGAACTGGCGCCACAAACCGATCGTCTTTTATTTAATATCTTTATGGGAACGGCACTGGCGGTATCCGCTCTGCCGGTGATTGTGAGGATCATTGAAGACTTAAAGATGCTTCACCTGGCTATCATTCCTCCCGTCATCACAGCTGCCATTCTTACCGATGTGACAGGCTGGGGGATTTTGGCTTTGGACAGCGTATTTGCTGCGGTTGAAGGAAAATCCGATTCGCTGTGGTCTTATTTATCGGTCGTGACGGTAACCCTGGTACTGTATTGGCTGGTGACCTGCAAAGTCGTGGTGCCACTTCTCATTCGGTATGCGCACAAACCTGAGATGAGATTTCCGGCGATTATTTTTTGGATTTTGATCAGCGCGTGGGGAGCGGATTATCTTCACCTGCACAGTGGTTTCGGTGCGTTGCTGGCGGGCAGTATGCTCGCGCGAATCCCCGGGTTAGCAAAGCAATGGCACGCAAGTATGAACGGCTTCATGCACTATGTTTTACTGCCCGTGTTGTTTGTCAGTGCCGGTCTGAAAACGCATTTCGACTTCAGTATGGCATCGCAGGATATTGCCTGGATAATCGGGTTCACCTTACTGGCATTTATGACCAAGTTCAGTGGTGCTCTGCTTGGGGCGCGTATTTCAGGCTATTCACTACGTGACGCCTCCATGATTGGCGCGCTCATGAATACGCGTGGTCTGATGGAACTGGTCGTGCTGTCCATTGGGCTCGAATTGCACCTTATTTCGCAACGTGTCTACTCGATTATGGTCATCGTGGCGCTCGTGGTGACGGCAACGACACCGCCAATATTACGTTGGTTAAATAAAGAATCCTCTTCCGCTGTAGTAAATAAAACGCTTGAAAACATTAAAGGGTAAAATTATGAAACTGGATATGCCTGTGATTGTCGATCGTATTAAAGAAATCATCGCTGAACGTATTGGTCTGGACGTCGAGCGCGAAGATATTGCTGACGAAACCGGTCTCGCCTCAATGGTAGGAATGGATTCTATTGGATTTGTCGAATTACGCTTCCAGTGCGAGGAAGAATTTAATATTAAAGTTGAGGATAAAGAGTTTTCACCCGCGAATTTTTATTCATGCCAAACCCTTTCGCGTTTCATTATGAATAAGCTTGGAGCCTGAAAATGCTAACGCGAGCAGAAGAACGTGCCGCTTTCGTTCCCTATGAGCCTGCCGGTTTATTTTCTCCGGTGCTGGCAACGTCTGCGGTGGGGACCAGCGGCGCTGAAGGAGAGAGTTATCAATACTATGTCGATTACTGGCAGCGGCAGAGTTTAGAACCCGGTCAGGTGGTGCTGATAGCGATGCCGAACTGCCCGGACTTGATGTACATGTTCTTTGCCGTCCTCAACAGCGGCTTTGTGCCAGCGCTGATCCCGCCGCTCACGCCAGCAGAACGCATTCTGCAAATGCTTGAGGACTTTGCAGCAGGGGCGCTGGTGCGAACGCCGGTTCAGCAAGGGCGTTGGCAGGAACTGGGGGTGAGCGCAACTGAAAGCCTAGGGCGCTGGCAGGTGGGAAAATGCCGTCATGGCGGCCCCGTACAGACACAGCCGGGGCAGGTCGTGATTGCCACGTCCGGGACGTCATCGTCGTTCAGCAGCGGGTGTGTTCATCATTTTGATTCTCTGCGCCGTAACGCGCTGCGCCACGCCAAAAGTATCGGTATGAGCGCCAGTGACAGGGTATTGATCAGTTTGCCGATGTGCTATTCCACCGCGCTGGTTGCACAGATGATTGCTGCCCTGGAGACCGGCTGTGAAATGGTTATCAGTGGGCCTCCGTTTTCTGTCCCCCATTATCTGGATGATTTACAACGATACGGCGTTACCCTCAGCTCGCTTACTCCCGTATTACTGCGACAGCTGAACGCCTGGGAAACCACGCTTCCGCCGGGTTTGAAAAAACTGACGATTGGGGGCGATCTGGCTGCGCCGAAAGAGGTGGAAGCCTTCTTACTCCGGCAGCCATGGCTTGAGCTATATCTGACTTATGGCATCAGCGAAGCCGGACCCCGAGTGTCGACGTGCCCGGCACATCTGCTGGGGAGAGGATATTATGCTTCAGCCGGACGTCCTATTGACCAGACGGAAGTTCGCATCCTGCCAGGTGCAGACGGGCAGGACGGGCAGGGGGAGTTGCTGATTTGTTCTGATACCTTGCTTGTAAAACGTATCGGGCGGGGTAACCGACAAACGTTTATTGAGCTTGATGGCAAACGCTGGCTTCGCACTGGAGATATCTTCTTCCAGGACGCTGATGGGTTCCTTTTTTTCAAAGGCAGAATCAGTGATTTCATTGTCATTAGGGATGAGAAGGTCAATATCGGTGCCGTGAAACAGCTGTGCCGGGAAATTAAAGGGGTAATGACCTGCAAAACCCAAATCGTCAGTGAGGGTGACCAAATAGCGGGGTTCGATATTTTTTTGACCTGCGACGAATCATTGATCAATGAAACCAATTGCCAGCAGCACAGTGCCCTCCTGCTGAAAAAACTCAAACGCCACGAACGGCCGCGAAATATAAACTTTGTTTATTGTGGCGCGGCCTCATTAACACAATATAAATAAGGTGATGTCATGAATGATGAACTTCGGGAACTGGCACGGGCGGTCATTGAAAAATATCACTTGACGAACCTTGAGGATATTTTGCGTGAAGTGCCAAAAACAATGTGTCATGTCCTCCAGGAATCAGATGTGTTTGAAACATGGCCAGCGGACATCGTTCGCCTCAAGTTCCCTGAGGAACACTGGGATTATTATATTTCACGTTATGAGCATTTTCGCGACGAGGTCATACGTAACCTGACGCCTCAGGATTATCTTCGCGAAATGCTGAAACAAACACAGCGTTTACCCTGTTTCTGTTCGGAAATGGCCGATGTCGCGGCGATACTGTATAGCCAGATTATCAATAAACCCGTGTATTCATTACGAAATATTTTTGTGAATTATCTTTATTTACCCCGCCCATGGCATTGTATTAATGCGGTGGTGGAGAATGAGCGGATTCGGTATTTTGATATTTCTGCTTATGCCCAGGTGCTGGACCGTAAAAGAAGGAAAGTGGTTAAGCCTGCCGAGCTGGATGGGTTTGATGCGACAGATATCACATTCGATTTCATTGAAGGTCCACGCTGGCTACAAAAAGAGCCTTATCAACGGAAAATAGAATTAACTGCAGGCGAGATCAAAGATAATTTTTATCCTTCTCCGCTTGAGAATAAGCCATTTAACGAATTTTTACGCACCTTCAACTGATATATCGTTAATTCAATTTAACCAGCTTACCGTATTATTTTCGGTAAAGGAAAAATGATGACTACTACAACGTATGTCGCAAATGTTGTCGGCATGGGATGGACAACTGCGTCTGGCGATGGCATCGAGGATGTTTTTCAGACCTTACTGGAAAGCCAGACCGGTATTGCGCCAGCGCCATCGGAGCGAAGTTTGCGTACTGAACTGGCCGCTATGCTGCCGGGCGAGTGGCCAGCAGAAATGCGCGAAAAACTGATCGCGTTGACAAAACGTACTGCCCTCCGGGCGCTTGAAGATGCGGGGGCAGGAGAACCCGTGCCGGAGGAGCGGCGCTTTTTGATTGTGGGTACCAGTCTTGGATTCCGTCTCGACAGCGAGGCATTTTGCCGGGAGCCTCTCGACAGTTGGGTTAACGAGGTGGCGGCGTCGCTGGGGATGGAAGGGATCGCCCTCTCTACCGCCTGCTCATCGGGCTCAGATGCCCTTCTTCTGGGGGCGCATTTAATTGCGACGGGGCAAGCAGACCTGTGCGTATGCGGCGGGGCGGATATTCTTACTGATTCAAAACGTCTGGCCCATAGCGCGCTGGGTACGCTTTCCCTTTCTACCCTGAAATCGTTCGATGCCACACACGAGGGTACCATTCTCGGAGAAGGGGCCGGTTTTCTGGTATTGCAACGGGAAGGCGGGTCTGCGCCACGCGTGCTGGCCAGGCTTGTCGGCGCGGGGGCGTCTAACGATGCGGCGGGACTGACCGCGCCGGATGAGCAAGGCAATGGCATCCGCCTGGCATTGCAGCGTGCCCTGACGCAGGCAGGACTTGAGCCTGGCGACATTGCGCTTATTAATGCGCACGGTTCGGGTACCTTGACCAACGATCGGGTTGAAAGCAATGCCTATAACCAGTTTTTCACGCATCGTCCCTGGGTCTTCGCCACAAAGGGTAATTTTGGCCATACGCTAGGGGCTACAGGGGCGCTGGAAGCCATCGCGCTCATTCACAGCCTCAATACGGGCACGATCCCCCCGGTCTATGAGCTGAAAAAACCAATTGATGGCCTGCGCTTTAATTTACCCGCCACACAGTCTCAGCCCTTAAAGGGAAAAACGGGTTTGAGCATGACGATTGGGTTTGGGGGTTTTAACACCTGCCTGATATTTACCGTAATGTAAAACGGGGGTCAGCTAATGAAAATCGTTTCTTCAAGTACCGCAAGCTCATTAATCTGGTCAGATTTAGATGAGACCTTGCGCCGGGGGTTAAAAACAGCAGACCCGTTGTCATTAAATGTGCTGTTTACTGTCAATAAAATTTATCAACAGCATCAGGCATTGCTGGATAAGCATCATGAGAGTGTCGGGTTTATTCAGTTTGGTACGGCATTCCCTGTAAATACCAGTGAGAAAATTATTAATGACATGGCAATAAAATCGCGCGTCTCGCCGATCGATTTTATTAATGCCAATGTGGGGGCGCCCGTTTCCATTTGCTGTACGCGCTTTCGCTTTCAGGGGCCTACTTTGGTACTGACGATGCCGCAGCGCACCGGCAAAGAGATTGCTATGTCTCTGGCGAGGGAATGGTTAACGCAACAAGCGACATATCTTTTTCTGATTCAGGCCGATCACGCGCGTGAAAATGAAATCGAAATAACAACACAGTTAGTCTCACAGTAATATTATTAAGGGTAAAGCAATGAAACAAAGTCATTATGATGTGGCCATCATCGGGAGTGGTATTGCTGGAACCATGCTCGGCGCTATTCTGGCAAAACAGAAATTGAACGTGGTGATTATTGATGCAGGTACCCATCCTCGCTTTGCAGTGGGGGAATCGATGGTACCGGAAAGTGCTGTGCTTTTGAAAATACTTGCCCGCCGGTACAATATTCCTGAGCTGGCGTGGCCGGGGGAAATTCATGCACTGATGGAGAATATTGGCACGTCGAGCGCAGGAATTAAACTGGCATTCAGCTTTGCATGGAACGGTAAGAATAAAGCGCATAATCCGCAGGACGTTGTGTCGACACCGGTACTGTCTCCGGAAGCGCATCTGTTCCGCCAGGATATTGATGCCTATTACCTGGCGCTGGCCGCGCGTCTGGGTGCAGACATTCGCCAGCAAACCCGCATTCAGTCTATTGAAGAAACCGGCGACGGGATGCTGCTGGATCTGGGTAAAGAACAGATCCAGGTAAAATATGTCGTGGATGCTGCAGGCTTTCGCTCACCGGTTGCCGATAAGTTCGGCCTGCGCGAAGGTGCGCGTGAGATGCAGAGCCGTACCCGTTCGTTGTTCACCCATATGACAGGCGTCAAACTGTATGAAGACGTCATCGCCTCAACGGATGTGACCGGTTCGCCGACCCCGCTCTCACAGAGTACGCTGCATCACATGTTTGAAGGCGGCTGGCTCTGGATTATTCCTTTCAACAATCATCCCTATTCGACCAATACCTTATGTAGCGTTGGCCTGCAGTTCGATATCGATAAACATGGTCCTGCAGGAGACCCGGAAGAAGAGTTTACCCGTTTTCTCGATGAACACCCCTCCGTTGCCCGCCACTTTGAAAGCGCAGCCCGGGTACGTGAATGGACCGTTGCACCTCGCCTGAATTACACCAGCCGCGAAAGCGTAGGCGAGCGTTACTGTCTTTTAGGCCATGCGGTGGGCTTTGTCGATCCGCTGTTCTCGCGCGGGTTAGTCAATACGTTCGAATCGATTCTGCGCGTCGCGCCTAAAATTGTTCATGCCGTCAGACAGGATGACTGGTCAAAAGAGCGTTTCTCCAGCTATCAGGATTACAGCCTGGAAGTGGTAAAAGTTAACGACAGGCTGGTGGCAAATTCATTCACCGCATTTGATAGCTTCCCGCTGTGGAATGCGTGGTTCCGTATCTGGATTAGCGGCAGCTACATTGGCGTTTTGCGCCTGCGCAAAATCCTGAGCGACTACCAGCAGCACGGTGATGACGAGCGCCTCGAGAAGGAATTTGAAAGCGCCACCTGGCCCGGCCACCTTTCCATTGAAAGCCCGTACTATGAGGCTATTTTCGATAAAGCCTGCGAAACAATGGAAGCCTATCGCGCTGGTCATCTTCCTGAAAAAGAGGTGATTGCTACGCTTCATGCGCTTTTTGCTGACAACCGCGAGCATTTCCCGATCGATTTTTCAGATTTCACCAATCGCTACCTCTCCCGGGCAACGGAGGAATTCGCCGATTCCCTGTTCTACTGGGCTCATAACGCGCCTGGCGGCATTGGCCACTTGTTCGATCGCGGGGATAAACCGGTCCGATTCGATTTCCTCGATCCTTACCGCTATGGCGATCGTCAGCAGTTAAACCAGCATGCTGATGCCATGTTGCAACAGATGCGTCATCAATAACCTGACGGGCGGCTGTCCGGGCCGCCCCCTGAGGAGAGCGTTATGGATACGGTAGTCGAACAACTTTTACAGCGACGGGAGGGCGCGGTAGCCCGTGGCATAAACCAGATGCATCCGGTGTATATTCAGCGAGCAGAGAATGCGGTGATATATGACGTCAACAATCGACGCTACATCGATTTTTCCGGCGGCATTGCCGCGCTGAATACCGGGCATCTCCATCCTAAAGTCATCGCGGCTGTGGAGCGCCAGCTGCATCAGTTTACCCACAGCTGTTTTGCCGCCACCCCTTATGAATCGTATATCGCGGTGTGTGAACGTATTAACGCCCTCATGCCCGGAGATTTTGACCGGCGCAGTTTTCTCCTGACGACGGGGTCTGAAGCGGTGGAAGGCGCGCTTAAGGTTGCCCGTGCAGC
The DNA here is from genome assembly GCF_026319105.1 of Enterobacter sp. HSTU-ASh6. Lineage (NCBI taxonomy): Bacteria > Pseudomonadati > Pseudomonadota > Gammaproteobacteria > Enterobacterales > Enterobacteriaceae > Enterobacter > Enterobacter sp. HSTU-ASh6. Next base: position 17,861 of record NZ_WSPD01000033.1, read on the forward strand.
CACCGGGCGCAGCGGGGTAATTGTCTTCAGCGGTGCCTATCACGGGCGTACGTTTATGACGCTTGCGATGAATGGCAAAATTGCGCCCTATAGCCAGGGGATGGGTGTCATGCCTGGCCCGGTCTTTCGGGCTCCCTTTCCGCAGGGAGAGACGGAGCGTGATATTGCGCAGGCGCTGGCTGGCCTCAGGGCGATATTAACGAGCGATATTGCGCCGCAGGATGTGGCCGCCATCGTCATCGAACCCGTTCAGGGAGAGGGCGGGTTTTACGTCGTGCCGCCTGCGTTTATGCGTGGTCTGCGTGAACTCTGCGACCGGGAAGGTATCGTGTTAATCGCTGATGAAGTCCAGTCTGGCGCGGGTCGCACGGGGACGTTCTTTGCTATCGAACAAACCGGCGTTGACGCCGATTTAATCGTGTTCGGAAAATCTGTTGCCGGCGGACTTCCGCTGTCTGGCGTTGTCGGTCGCGAGTCGCTTATCAACCAGGTGGCACCGGGCGGTCTTGGCGGAACCTGGGCAGGCAATCCGCTTTCCTGCGCGGCAGCGCTGGCGGTACTTGACCTCTTTGAGGAGAAGGACCTGCTGGGCGCAGCCCGCCGTCTGGGTCAGCGTCTGCGCAAAGCCTTAGAGTCCATTGTCAGCCCGCTGGCGATTGGCTATGAAATACGCGGAGTCGGGGCCATGATTGCGCTGGAGCTTTTTTCTCTGGAGAACGGAGAGCGAACGCCGGCGACCGGGCTTATCGATCGGTTAGTCAAAAGCTGTACCCGTGAAGGCCTAATTCTTCTTAAATGTGGCAAACAGGCGAATGCCATCCGCTTTTTAATGCCCTTGACGATTGAAGACAGCGTTCTGAATGAAGGGCTGACAATTTTTGCTGGCGCGCTGCAACAGCAGATCGCGTCTACAGGTTTAACAGAGGTGAAACGATATGGCGCAGTTTGATAGCCGAACCTTACGCAATGTATTTGGTCAATTCGCCACTGGCGTGTGTGTCGTGACTATGATGGATAAAGATAACCATTTCCATGGGTTAACCATCAGTAGCTTTAACACCGTTTCCCTGGAACCCCCACTGGTACTCTGGAGCCTGCGTAAGCAATCCTGGTACGCTCAACATTTTCTGAAGACGGAAGCCTTTGCGATAAATGTCCTGTCGGGGCATCAGCATCAGGTTAGCGATATTTTTGCCAGCGCAGGCAGCGATAAATTTCATCGTGTAGACCACCGGGTCAGTAGCTATAAACTGCCTTTAATTGACGGCGCACTTGCGCACCTTGAATGTAAAATGTGGCGTCAGGTAGACGGTGGCGATCACTGGATCTTTATCGGTGAAGTGGTGGATTCGTTACATACTGAAGGTGAGCCGCTCATCTTCTTCAACGGTCGCTATGCGACCACCGCCGGTCTGTCGATTCCAGCCTAAAAAAAAGGGGCTGAAAAGCCCCATAACACGCCGAGCGAAGCGTTAACTGAAAGGGTACTTCTTAAATGCCGCCTGGTTTTCGAAAACGTCGGCAACCGCCTGAATCTTTTTAAAATCACCGGCGTTAACGACGTGAGGGATCATTGACTGAATAAATGTCCAGATAACCGTACTGGTGACCGCAACCTGATCGGCCACCGCATTATCCGGACGCCGTTCCAGCAGGGTGTTCCATTCCCGGCAGGCAGCCAGCAACTGGTGGGTGATGCGTTCTATCCATGGATTGTGCTGCTTCTCCGCCGGGCGCAGGTGGTGTTCATACACATTTTGGACCGCTTTCTCCGCGGCGGCGAGGATAAAGCCCAGCGTCTGCAGATCGTTTGCCAGCGCCTCCGGTGCCACGGGCAGCAGTCTCCGTTCAGGGGCAGCCTGGGCCTCAAAATAATTCAGTATCAGCGATGAGTCCATCAGACGTGTGCCATTATCCAGAACCAGCGTGGGCGCTTTTACCGCAGGGTTGATCCGGGAAAATTCCTCAAATGTGCTGAATACCGACAGCGGCTGGCTTTCAAACGCAACGCCATAAAGTTCCAGGGAGACCGCCACGCGGCGTACATAAGGAGAATCCATCATGCCAATCAGCTTTATCATGATTCCTGTTTTCCTTTCTGTGTGAAAAAACGCTTCATAGAAGATGATAAACAGACATTACAATAAATTCGTTATGGCGAATATCATCAGTATCTTACGGCCTGAGTTAGTATTACTGACATATTGGCCGGTTGCCGTTTATCTGATTCAGCATATGAGGGAGTGGTTTCATGTCGGATTTTCCACCTATCGCAAGTTTGCGTAGTTTTGAAGCGGTGGCTCGCCTTGGCAGCGTAACGCTCGCGGCGAAAGAGCTTCATGTGACTCATTCCGCCATCAGCCAGCAGATTAAAGTGCTGGAGGAAATGGTGGGGGTGAAGCTGTTTATCCGTCATGGCCGAGGGGTGCAGATCAACGAAGAGGGGCGGCTCTATGCGTTACAGGTGCGCGAGGCGCTGAACCATATCGCAGATGCCACCCGGCTCGTGCAGGTGAAACCGAGAATACTGGAACTGACGCTGGCGATGGTGCCGTCTTTTGGTTGTCACTGGCTGTTGCCGCGTCTGGAACGGTTTCGGGAAAAATATCCGCACATCACGCTGCGACTTCAGGCCAGCCTGACGATCACCAGCATGCAGCAGGAAGGGATAGATATTGCGATACGCATGGGGAAAGGGAACTGGGAAGGAAGCGACTGCCATTATCTTTTTTCTGATGAGCTGATTGTTGTGGCGGCGCCCGGTTATAACGGCGGTGTGCTCCCGGCGACGCCGGCTGAGGTGGCGAAGAGCCAGATCATATTCTCCATGGAGTCGTGGAAAACCTGGTGTTTTAATGCGGGGCTGGAAAAAGAAATTGTGCCCGGCGGCTTATGCATTAACGATTCAAACTTAGTCCTTGAGGCTGTCAGGCTCGGTAAAGGTATCGCGCTGGAGCGCCGTTCTCTGGTTCAGGATGCCATCACCCGGGGTGAACTGGTCCAGCTTACCCCATTCACTGCGCCGTATCCCTGGCCTTACTGGCTGGTAACATCGCAGTTAACGGAGGCGAAACCGGAAGTGGCTCTCTTCGTCGAATGGCTGGATGAGGAAGTGGCGGCCTGGCGTCAGCTCACGGAATCCTGAACTTTTTTACGATACTGCTCGCAATGCGGTGAATGTCTGACGAGGATTCACCGAAATACTCCTGCACGTCTTCAGCTTTCGCGTATCAACACATGAATCATGCACGTTCTCTCAGGATAATCGCTGCTATAGCTTTACGACTATATAGTTTGTGATCTATATTTCTTGGGGGAAGTGTGTGGACAATTAACACGACGGACAGGTTTGATTACTGGTTTCGTTCACTTGACGATACAGACCGAGCATGCGTGCTGGCAGCACTGCTTGTTTTGCGCGAAAAGGGGCCGGCATTGTCGAGACCCTATGCTGATACGCTTAAAGGCTCTCGTCACAGTAACATGAAAGAGTTGCGCATTCAGAGTAAGGGTGATCCGTTGCGGGCATTTTTCGCATTTGACCCAAACCGAACGGGCATTGTGCTTTGTGCAGGCAATAAGGCTGGTAACGAAAGACGATTTTACGATGAGATGCTTCTGGTGGCTGACCGGGAATTCACTCACTGGTTGAATACATTAAAAGAGAGGACGTTACGTGATGGGCAGAAACCTTGAGCAGCTTATAGCGGATGAAAAACCGGATGTTGTTACCAGCGCACAGGCAATGGCTGCTGACATTTTGCTTAACATCAACCTTGCAGAGCTACGTGAAAAGGTGCAAAAAACGCAGGTCGAAATGGCGCATGCGCTGGGTATCAGGCAGCCCACCGTCGCGGTTATGGAAAAGCCCGGGCGCGATCTGAAACTCTCTTCACTCAAGCGCTACGTTGAGGCAGCGGGTGGAAAACTTAAGCTTGCCGTAGAGCTGCCGGATGGCTCGCACTATGAGTTTGTGCTGTAAGGCGGCAAAGCAAAAAAGCCTGCTTCAAAAGCAGGTTTTTCAAATCTGGCTCCATCATACTAAGCTTTATCTTCATAACCCTTTCCTTTGAAAAAAGGCGATAGCCTGAAAAGGGCTCATTCCGGGGTATGAACCCTTCAACGGAGTTCAGTCGAATTTTCAGTGCATGAACCTTTATTTCTTCACATCAACAACACGCATGCCGTGGAGTTGTTCATCCGCAATGGTATTGCCCGCCTTGAAGTAATCGATCACCGCGTTAGAAACGTAGTAACCGCCTGCTGTATTACGTTTCTTACCCTCTGTAAACGTCGTAAAGCCGTCACCGCCGTCCGCAAGGAAACTCTGGGTGGCAATGTGGTAGAGTGTCGCGTCCTCAATCGGTTTTCCATTTAGTGTGAATAAGACGACCCGCTGACCAATAGGTTTGCTGCTGTCGTACTTCATCTCCACGCCTTTTGATACCTGTAAAACGCCATTGCTTAAACTTGCGGCATGTTCCATTAATGTGCGCAGTTGTTTACCTGTCAGATCCATCGTGGCCAGTTCGTTAGGGAACGGGAAGGTACTTATGACGGCGCCCATCGTAATCGCGCCAGACGGGATCTCGTTGCGTATACCGCCCGAATTGGTTAAGGCGAGCTGAGTATTTTTACCGGCTGCCGCCAGCAGTGCGTCGGCTGCCAGATTCCCCAGCGAGGCTGATTCACCGTAGGCACGCGTCAGTTCAACCGGCGACTGCGCCACCGTTTGTTGCACCTGAACATCAAGTTTCTTATTCCAGCCATCAATCACCTGTTTCGTTTGCGGATCGGGCTTCCACTCATCCGCGTAAATCGTTTTAAGCTCTAATTTTTTCACCGTAAACTGATGCGGCTTCGTGTAGTCCAGGACCAGTTTTCCTACGTCTATACCGCCGCTGTCGGTCGAGAGGATCAGCGTATTGCCGACTTTAATCGGCTCCGGCGTTCCAACATGCGCATGGCCCGTAATCAGAATATCCAGACCTTTCACCTGGCCTGCCGTTTGAATATCTTTGTCCAGTGCCCGGCGCACATCGGTCCCCCCCATACTGGACTGGCGCGCCGGCGTACCTTCATGAACCAGCAATACGGTCAAGTCGACTTTTCCTTTCAGTTCATCGAGGTAGCGCTGAAGCCATTCAATTTCATCCCGGGCTTCAATACCTACGCGCGTTGCCGCTGATACGGTATCATCGAAGGCAAACACGCCGTGTAAACCAATGACGCCGACTTTCACGCCATCTTTTTCGATGATGGTATAAGGCTTATCCCAGAATAATTTGCTGCTGTTCTGATAAAATATGTTGCCCTGTACAATTGGAAATTTCGCCTGACTGAGTTGTAATAACGTATTATCCCAGCCGTGATCAAATTCATGATTACCCATTGTGACAGCGTCAAACGGCATGGTATTCATTATATCAATAATTGCTTTTCCCTTCGTTAAACTACTGATATAAGGACCAGTAAAATAGTCTCCGGCATCAAAAAACCATGTGGCTTTACTTTTGGCTTTTTCCTCTTTTACCAGGGTGGTGATATTCGCCCACCCCCCGACATCTCGTTTGCCATCAGCAATCCAGGGAACTTTATACGGCTCCACATGTGCGTGGAGATCGTTGGTATAAATAAGGGTGACATCCCTGGCGTTAGCCCATAACGGTAACGCCAACAGAATACTTACGGTAACCGCTTTTATATTCACAATCAGTTCCTTTTAGTTATATAAAGAGGCGTTACTTTACGTTCTGAAAGCATTTTTTATGCGAGTCTGCTCACACTATTAAACTCACGCTATGAGTCAAAATCATCGACCTTTAAAAATCGTTGGTGACGTAGAGTGATTCAATTTACGATTAATACCTGCAAATCGTTTGGTTGCCGTAATTTAGGTGTTCCCCTATCAGCATCTGAAGATTACATCTGGCCAGATTACAGGTTGGGATATCCGGCATTACACTGTCGAGCATGCGGGAGTTATCCTCCACTGTTTGACGAACAACAATTTAATCAGTGGCTCTCTGCTCACTTAACTGCATATGCTTCAGAAAAGGGTCTTTTTTGCCCTGAATGTTATTGCCAGGAAACTATCTGCTATGGTTATAACCCCCAGGGAACACAGCGCATTCAGTGCCGGACCTGTAGAAAAGTCTGGACACCCAAACAGCAAATATTAAGAAGGAGTGCTCCCCCAGAACGTATTGAAACGGTTCCACTCATTGTGCCGTTCCAGGGAAGCAGTGCAGAACAGAAACTGTACGTTCTCCTCAGTTTCGATGCCGCACGCGGTAATATTCTTCATGTTTCCACAAATTTCACTCAGCACGATACTGGCGAAACGCTACGATATCGCTGGCGCGGGAGTACTGAGCCTGATTTGCGACAAACGGATATTGTCAATCGCGTTGATAAGCGTGAGATGCAGTTTCTGCGTCGCAGCCAGTTTGACGAAATTCAGTATGGCAGTGCAGAACTGAAACGTAATGCCAGAGGTGCGATACTTCGGCCTGTTATCGCAGCTCACGGACATTTTAGGGTACTGCACCTCCTTTTTCCTGAAGTGAAAATGCATGTTATTTCACACGAATGCTTTCTTCGCGGCGCAGTGATTACCGTTTGGGCAGATCTGTTTCGTCAGCGGCAGGGCGAACTTTGGTTTATCGAAGAGGAGATCTATGACGGGGAGAGTAGTAAACCCTGGCATTTACAGGCGACAACACAGCATGGCTGGTGGCAAAGCCAGTGGCAGCTTTGGACGCAGGGGGAAAACCGTAAGATGGTTTGCCCATTAACAGGGGGGGATAGCAGTCACGCGCAAACGCTCTCTTTAACGACCAGCAGGCATTTCATTCACTGGATAAATACACAAACATATTTTAACCATAGTGCCAAACTTTCCGCAGGGCGCGTAACGCAAATACTGCGTTCGCTGGCGCATGACTATAACGATAAAATTACCGACTTCTGAAGTATTAATCATTCGCTATATATATGTTTACTGATCTCATATTATATAAAAAGAATGTCAATTCTGATTTATTCTGATCTGGCAGTCTTTATCTCAGGAAATATGCTGGCTTACAAGAGACAGAATTATATGATATCGTAACAATCCCATTCATATTTGTAACATGAATGCATTTATCTTTATTAATTAAAAGGAATTTATAAAATGGCTATTCCGTCTTATCTTTGGCTGAAGGATGATGGTGGTGCGGATATCAAAGGCTCTGTTGATGTCGAGAAACGTGAAGGCAGTATTGAGGTTATTGAATTTGTGCACTCCCTGAGTATTCCGACAGACGGCAATACCGGGCGACTCACGGGTACCCGTATTCATGCGCCCGTCGTCTTTGTCAAAGAGTTCGACTCTTCGTCGCCTTATCTGTTTAAGGCCGTGACGACAGGCCAGACGCTGAAATCTGCTGAATTCAAGTGGTACGCGATTAATGACGCGGGACAGGAGGCGGAGTATTACAATATCAAACTGGAAAACGTGAAGGTGGTTTCTGTCGCACCGGTAATGCATAACGTTAAAAATCCGGCGACGGAAAAATTCAATCATATGGAAAGTGTTCAGCTGCGTTATGAAAAAATCACCTGGACCTACAAAGACGGAAATATCATCCATTCAGATGCGTGGAATGAGCGGGCGACTGCCTAGTCAATCAGGGCCGGTATATTCCGGCCTGTATTATTTTCATCATTCAGATTTATGTCATCAATTTATCCACTACATGGATAGTAAAACCTCAGACAGGAAGTAGAGATGCTTAAAGACGAAATGACTTTTACCGGGATATTATCTCAGGTATTAGCTACTCATTCGGCAATACAGCCCGTTTCTCTGGTTCTTTTTACTCCACAAGCGCCGGCGAGGCAGGATCAGATTTTTACCTTGCAGCGCCTCACTCCAGGCACATTATCGCTGGTGACGCTTCAGGGAAACGCGGTCACCATGCCACCTAACGGCCGGTTCATTTTTGTCATCCTGATGACCGATCCCACACAAATTCGTTGCGCCAGGGGGCACGATCCCCTCAATGAGTATATGAGCAGTGGCGCGGTTGACGCCGTGGAAGGCCATACTTCCCTCTCCGGGGGGCAGCAGGTGCTCTATGCGGGTGATATGCTCATCAACAATGGTATTCTGGTCAGCTGGAGTAACAACAGCGGTCACTATCAGCCCACGCCACAAGCCAGACGAACAAACCTTCTGCCGCACATTCAGTTGTTGCTGCCAGAGCATCTTTTCCAGCCTGTCAGCTTCAGGGGCTCCAGCGCTGCATTTGCACGATCTATGGGCTCGCGTATGAATGATTTCTCCTCAACCGGGAGTTTTTCCTCGTATCACGGTTCTGAAGGGGGAGGAGGCTATTCCTCGTAATAGGCTGAGTTAACGCCAAAGTGCAGAAAAGCAAAAAGCCTGCTTCAAAAGCAGGCTTTTCAACAGCGGCGGTTTCCCGTAACGCCGGGCTGATGCTCCACCGACACAGCTCCAATCCGGAAGCCGCCTCGCATTTCGTTTATCCGATCCGCCATAATTCTTTGAACCGCAAAACCAGTTTTCTATTATCAGCCTTCTTCGTTACGCACTTCGTTCTCACCTGCACTCTCCTTCGATGGATAACGGCCTTCTGCACACGCATTACGAAAAGGAAATCACCATGAATCTGATGAATAATTGTGCACCTCCCTCTATGGATGTTATATTAAAATATAATATTCGGAGGTGCGCTATGTATACAACACGCCTGAAAAAGGTCGGTGGATCCATCATGCTGGCGGTTCCTCCCGCCGTGCTGAAAACGCTGGAACTGTCGCCGGACAGCGAAGTCGGCATGACCATTAATAATGGCTGCCTGATTATTGAACCCCAGAAACGGCCTCATTATTCCCTTGAGGAGCTGCTGGCGCAGTGCGATCCGCACGCTGAAATGAGTGAAGAGGAGCGGGAATGGATTGATGCGCCTGCGGTGGGCAAGGAGATCCTGTAAATGGACAGAGGCGAAATTTGGCTCGTTTCACTGGATCCCATTGCCGGCCACGAGCAAAGTGGAAAACGTCCGGTACTCATCGTATCGAAGGCATCGTTTAACAAGCTGACCCGGCTACCGGTAGTGGTGCCCGTCACCAGCGGCGGGAACTTTGCACGTACAGCAGGTTTCACCGTTTCACTGGAAGGGGCGGGGACAAAAACAACGGGCGTTATTCGCTGCGACCAGCCCAGAACCATTGATATGGCTGCCCGGAACGGCATGCGGCTGGAACGCATACCTGACGCCGTTGTAAATGAGGTTCTTGCCAGGCTGGATGCGATTCTGAGCTAACATCGTGCGGTCTGATGCCCTTGTATGTTTAAAGTCACTTCAGTTACCCGTCAACAGACGGGTAAACTGTCACTGAGTTTGACCTGATGCCA
>NZ_WSPD01000034.1:0-27022 GCF_026319105.1 Enterobacter sp. HSTU-ASh6
CTGGCGGCTTTAGCGCGGTGGTCCCACCTGACCCCATGCCGAACTCAGAAGTGAAACGCCGTAGCGCCGATGGTAGTGTGGGGTCTCCCCATGTGAGAGTAGGGAACTGCCAGGCATCAAACAAGTGAAGAGGCCATCCGAAAGGATGGCCTTTTTGCGTTTCTGCGCTACACAAAACTAATCCCCCAATACCTTGCTTATACGGTAAACTACCTGCGTTTTTGCATCAGGATAGCGTCTATGAACCACTCCCTTAAGCCCTGGAATACCTTTGGCATTCAACGGAATGCTAAAAACATTGTACGTGCCGATACCGCACAGCAGTTGCTGAATGCATGGCAAAGCGCAACAGAAAATAACGAACCCGTACTGATTCTGGGCGAAGGAAGTAATGTCCTGTTTCTCGACGATTTTGCGGGAACAGTAATCATTAACCGCATCATGGGCATTGATGTGGAAGAGCGCGCCGATAGCTGGCACATTCACGTGGGGGCCGGTGAAAACTGGCATCATCTGGTGCAGTTTACCCTCGACAAAGGGATGCCGGGTCTGGAAAACCTTGCGCTGATCCCAGGTTGCGCCGGATCGTCACCCATTCAAAACATCGGTGCCTATGGCATCGAACTGAAACATGTCTGTGAGTATGTCGACTGTATCGAACTGGCGACCGGAACGGCCCAGCGTTTAACCGCAGAAGAGTGCCGTTTTGGCTATCGTGACAGTATCTTCAAACATGAATATCAGGATCGCTACGTCATTGTCGCCGTGGGCCTGCGTCTGTCTAAGCGCTGGCAGCCCGTGTTGACCTACGGTGATTTAACGCGTCTCGATCCGGAAACCGTTACCCCTCGCGACGTTTTTGACTCGGTTTGCCATATGCGGATGACAAAACTTCCCGATCCCAAAGTAAACGGCAATGCCGGAAGCTTCTTCAAAAACCCGGTGATTAGCAGCGAAAAGGCAAAAGTCTTCCTTGAAGGATGGCCAACAGCGCCACATTACCCTCAGGCGGACGGCAGCGTGAAGCTTGCTGCGGGATGGCTTATCGATCAATGCCAGTTAAAAGGCACGACAGTCGGCGGCGCTGCCGTTCACCGACAGCAGGCTCTGGTACTGATTAATCAATGTGATGCGACCAGCGATGATGTGGTTCAACTGGCACATCATGTCCGTGAGCGTGTGGGCGAGAAATTTAACGTCTGGCTGGAGCCGGAAGTGCGCTTTATCGGGTGCACAGGCGAAGTCAATGCCGTGGAGGCCATCGCGTGAAGGACAATACCATCCCCTTAACCCTGATTGGCATTCTTGCCGACGGTGAGTTTCATTCTGGCGAGCAATTGGGCGAACAGCTGGGCATGAGCCGTGCCGGCATCAATAAGCATATTCAGACGCTGCGCGACTGGGGTGTCGATGTCTTCACGGTACCAGGAAAAGGCTACAGCCTGCCGGAGCCGATTCAACTGTTGAATGAAGAACTGATTCGCAGCCAGATTGGACACGGCAATGTGGCGGTGCTGCCCGTGATTGATTCGACGAACCAGTATCTTCTGGATCGTCTGCCTGAGCTGAAATCCGGCGATGCCTGTGTTGCTGAGTATCAGCAGGCCGGGCGTGGCCGTCGCGGTCGCAAATGGTTCTCACCGTTTGGCGCGAACCTTTATCTCTCCATGTACTGGCGTCTGGAGCAGGGGCCTGCCGCTGCCATTGGCCTGAGTCTGGTTATCGGCATTGTCATGGCGGAAGTGCTGCACGATCTGGGGGCGGATAACGTACGCGTGAAGTGGCCTAACGATCTCTACCTCAACGATCGAAAACTGGCCGGTATCCTGGTTGAACTGACGGGGAAAACCGGCGATGCGGCGCAAATTGTCATTGGCGCGGGCCTCAATATGGTGATGCGCAACGTCCAGAGTGATGTGGTGAACCAGGCCTGGACTAACCTCCAGGAGGCGGGCATCGTCATCGATCGCAACACCCTCGCCGTGCGTATGATTAAAGAGTTGCGCAGTTCACTTACGCTTTTTGAGCAGGAAGGGCTGGCTCCGTTCCTGTCGCGTTGGGAAAAGCTGGATAACTTCATCAACCGCCCGGTGAAATTGCTGATTGGCGATAAAGAGATCTACGGTACTTCCCGCGGTATTGATGCGCAGGGGGCGTTGCTTCTGGAGCAGGATGGCGCAATCAAGCCCTGGGTGGGCGGTGAGATTTCCCTGCGAAGTGCCGAATAACCGGACGGAGTGAATGATGCGAAAACCCGTCTGCGCGACGCTGGCTGTCATGATGAGTGTACTGTTCTCGCCTCTCACGCAGGCGGGGCAGGCCTGGGAAAGTTACAAGGCACGCTTTTTCAAACCGGAAGGCCGCATTGTCGATACCGGCAATGGCGGTGTTTCGCATACGGAAGGTCAGGGTTTCGCCATGCTGATGGCGGTGGCCAATGACGATAAAGCCACGTTCGATAAGCTCTGGCAATGGACGGACAGTCAGCTGAAGAACAAAGAGAATGGTCTCTTTTACTGGCGTTACAACCCCGCAGAGTCCAACCCTATCGCCGACAAAAACAACGCCGCAGACGGCGATGTGCTGATCGCCTGGGCATTGTTAAAAGCCGATGCCCGCTGGCATGACAAGCATTACAGCACCGCATCGGATGCCATTACAAAAGCACTGATTGACCACAGTGTGATCCGCTATGCGGGTTACCGCGTGATGCTGCCCGGCGTCCAGGGATTTAAGCCTGAGGGTGAAGTGATCCTTAATCCGTCTTATTTCGTGTTTCCGGCCTGGCAGGACTTTGCCGCGCGCAGTCATTTACCGGTCTGGTATGAATTGATGAAGGACGGGAAACGCCTGCTGGGGAAAATGGGTTCGGGTAAAGCGAATCTGCCCCCTGACTGGGTTTCACTGACATCAGGTGGCAAGCTGGCACCGGCCCAGGGCTGGCCACCGCGGATGAGCTACGATGCGATTCGTATTCCGCTGTACGTTGCCTGGTCTGATAAACAAAGCCCGTTGCTGACGCCGTGGAAAGCCTGGTTCGGTCAGTTTCCCCGGGAACAAACGCCCGCCTGGGTGAACGTCACGACCAACGACTATGCGCCCTATATGATGGAAGGCGGTCTGCTGGCGGTACGCGATTTAACGATGGGACAGTCTTCCGGAGAACCCGAAATCACCTCTAAAGACGACTACTATTCGGCAAGTCTGAAAATGCTGGTGTGGATCTCAGCGCAATAATAACGCACCGACTATCCCCTCTCCCCTGTGGGGAGAGGGTTAGGGTGAGGGCCTTACTGCGGATACGGTACCCAATCCCCGCCGTTCAGACGAACGTACGGTTTGTTCTGATACTGAATCACTACCGCGTTAGCGTTCTCGGAGACTTCTGCCGTTTGCGGCAGGTTACTGGTGAGCTGATCCCAGTTCACGCTATCCTCAACAAACAGCTTGCCGTCCACCGCACGGGCAACCAGTTCTGAGATCGCCAGATAGCTACCTGGCTGGGTGATCTCAATCGGCGCGCCCTGGTGTGGTGCCTTCATACCAAAGAATTTAATGCCAGCAGGCACGTTGGTAATGGACGGGCTTGGGATATCACGCAGGCCCGACACCTGCATTCTGTCGCCTTTCAGCGCGCCACCGTGTTCAGGGACGACCACCACCATCACTTTACGGCCGGATTTGTCCAGCTCCGTAAAGAACGCGTCCAGCTCGTCGAAGAATTTCTGCGCACGCACTTTATAGTCTGCCGTTTTGCTCACGCCCGGGAAGTGGTTACCGTCGTGAAGCGGCAGGGTGTTAAAGAACGTCGCACTGCGCGGATTACTGTCTTTTTCGATGGTCTGCAGCCAGCGCTGAAGTACGGCGGTATCGTCATAAACGGGCGAGCCGTCGAAGCCCAGCAGAGAGACCGGAAGACCCGTTTGATCCATCAACGGCGCCTGCATGCCACCCTGTTCGCGCACCTCTTTCAGGAAGTTGCCGAACTGACCGTTATGCCCCAGCATCAGATGCTGCGTAAAGCCCAGTTTGGCGAGGTTATCGAACAGATAACACTGGTTGCCGGCGGGTTGATACAGGTTCTTATGCGATGTCTGACCGCAGCTTGCACGCAGCAGGCGGATCGCCGCCGGGCCGCTGTATGAGGTGGCCGAATTGAAATCTTTAAACTGAATGTCGAAATGCGACCACAGCGGATGCGACATCAAACCTGCGGCATCCACGTCGGCCCAGGAGAGAGAGCAGATGTTGATCACCAGCAGTTCGAACGGCTGAGCATCTGCCGGCAGCGCGTCCGGGAATTTCGTCTGACGCTTATCTTCCGCAGTATAGAAACTGGAGAGCCAGGCATTGAGGTTTGTAGAGGTCGGCGGTGCGGTCTGGGTTGGGATATCCCCCACGACAGGCGTATTGCCAGCCGTCGTGACGGTTGCCGCCGCGCTTCCCCCTGTGGTGGTCACCGTGGTGGTGGGTTGACCGGCAGGCCATAGCGAAAAGTTTGGCCCTGCCAGCGTCAGTACGTTAAGCCAGATCATAATCGCCACGACAAACACCGTGACGCGGACCCACTGTGACAGGAACAGCCAGGCAACCAGCAGCACAAATACCGCGCCAATCATCTGCCAGTTAATAAAACGCTCGATCAGGTCGAGGACATAGCTGGCGCTAAACCCCGCCACCTGCGAGCCCTGGCTCATAATACTGTCCGGCCCCGGTAGCCAGGTATCATGCCAGAACAGCGCAAAGCCGACAGGAATGGCTACCCAGTGGCGTAAACGATGCAGCCTGATATTCGGCAGAGGCATCAGCAGGAAGGCCATAAACACCAGGTTGAGAAGAGGATGGAAATTCAGATAGCCTGCCCACAGCAGACCAAACTTCACCAGAAAGTAGAAGTTCCAGCCGGAAAGGCCGCGCCAGTATTGCCAGAGCGGCGAAGGTGACGAAGCGGTATAGGTTGAATTAGTCATGTTTTCGGTCTGCCTTGACGTGTGATGCCCGTGTCAGTGTTCCGGCTGGTTTAACGTGGCGAGGTTTTATAAACAACACTCTGGCCGTATCACGGATACGACGTATGGAATGGCGTGCGTAGTAGCCAAGCGGGAAAAAGATCAGCGCACAGACTATAACCAGTTGAATGATATCGCTGATATTCATAGTGCGTTCTCCGCGTTGTCTGTTAATAAGCGAAGAGGCTCCGGCACCCGTCGCCAGACATGTCCATCATGTCTGGCATTGAGGATCGGTTTCGCATCGCTCGTGATAGCGAGCGGTTTAGCCCATTGTTCTGGCTGGAGCGCACGCATCTGCACCAGTTCCGCGCTGATGGCATTATCTTCGAACCAAATCATACGGTTCGAGAAGATATCACCGGTCGGCAGGGGGAAGATGTGGTTAAGCGCAGTATCAAGATCGTTTATCCGGCAGAAGGACAAAAACAGCATCAGGCGATTATCGCCGATGGTCATGATGTCCCCTGTACGGTTCGGACGGCATAAGGTGAGAGCCTGTTCAACGCGAATACCCGGTACAGGACGCAGTGCAACCATGACCCCTTTTCCGTCAGCAGGAAGAAGCGTGTTGCTCATCATGTTGCCGACGGCATCGCAGAAGGTATCCCATTTTTGGTATCCACGCAGTTTCATCGGCTGGGTCATGGAGAGCAGCGTGGAAATCTCTTTCGGTACATGGCGGCTAAACTGCTGACCCTGCACGCTTTCGATAAGCGTCAGGCAGCGTGACAGCGGCGCATTCCAGGGGATAACCATATTCGCGCCGCAGCCCAGAAGCAGGCGCTCATCGGTGGCACGCAGGCTGGTATTGTTTTCACGCACGATAATTTTCAACGCGCTTCCGCGCTGGCGGCGTAAGGTATGGATCTGTCTTGCCAGCGTCTCAATCTGGCTATTTTGCATCAACGAGAAAATAAGGGTTGCCGCCTGGGTTGTGCGGGCTTCATGGAAAAGGGCTTCGTTAGAGTCAAACAGGGACCAGTTTTCCGAAAGAGCAGGGGCACCCTCCAGGACCGCGATATGGCTCAGGATACGTTTTTCATCGCTGCGCGGCTGAACCACGGTCTCTTCCTGCTGCGCCAGGTGCCACTTGCCCTCGATATGTTTCAGAGTAAGTTGTTGCCTGGCACTCACCCCTTTTTCATTACACCAGAAAGCAATATCGTAGAGATAGCTGCCCACCTGGTCACGAACGCTTGCCAGACCGAACAGGGAGCGATATTCGCCCATTAACAATGAGAACAGCTTGTCATTATTACTGCCGGGATTGACGACCAATAGCGTGCAATTTTGAAATTTTGCCCATTTATTGATTTTTTCCAGCCACGGCAGCAGCTTTTCCGCAGGAATATTTTGCAGGACGTTATTTGCACATTTGAGAATCACCAAATAGTGATCCGGATCAATAGTGCACTGAACATCGCGGGACAAAAAGTATAGACTATCGGCTTCCGGTTTCATGGAAAATAATCGCACCGTCTGGGGGCCGCGATCGCTTTCAAGCGTGATAATCTTCTTCGGATCGTCACCCATGCTAATGACGGCCACGCGGGAATCCTTATCCTGAGCAGCAATTGTCTGGTTTACCAGAGTGATAGCATCTTCATTGCGGTCCGTATTAATCCACCAGACTCCTCCGACTGGCATGTGGCTCAATTCGTCCCATAATGACTGGATGCCAATAGAAAATATGGAGTCCACGGTGTCCCTCTTTTCGTCTAATTTATCTGTATCTCAGTTTACTAGCGAAAGCGTAGAAATAAACCTAACATTGAAATTAAAGAACATCAGATTTAGCATGTAAATGAAATTTGTCCGGGCAGGGAGCCCCGCAACTTCTGAGCGTGCGATTTTCCTCAAAGGGATGGAAAAAGAATGGATAATAATGAACCCGGAACCCCAGTCGACTCGACGCTGGGTTACACATTCCAAAACGATTTTCTGGCGCTGACGCAGGCCTTTTCTTTACCTGAAATAGATTACACCGATATTTCCCAGCGGGAACAGTTGGCTGCGGCTATTAAACGTTGGCCGTTGTTAGCTGAATTTGCCCATCAACAATAAGGGAGCCATTGATGGCCATACTCGGATTACAGGGTGTCCGTGGCGGTGTGGGTACCACATCTGTTACCGCGGCGCTGGCGTGGTCATTACAGCTTTTAGGTGAATCGGTGCTGGTTATTGACGCCTGCGCCGATAATTTGCTGCGTATGTCGTTTAACGTCGACTTTACTCGCGAAGAGGGCTGGGCCCGGGCGCTGCTTGATGATAAAGACTGGCGGGATGCCGGTATGCGCTATACCTCCCAGCTCGATTTGCTGCCGTTTGGTCAACTCACCACCACGGAACGCGAGAATGAAGCCGCCTATCAGCGCCTGTTTTCACAGTTCACGCTGGCGCTGCAAAGTCTGAAAGAAAAGGGGCATTACCGGTGGATCCTGCTGGATCTGCCGCACGGCGCCGGCACGCTGACCCGACAGCTTATCGCACAGTGCGATCACGTCCTCTCCATCGTCAATGTCGATGCGAATTGCCACATCCGCTTGCATCAGCAGGGTTTACCTCAGAATGCGCATATCCTGATTAACGATTTACGCATTGGCAGCCAGATCCAGGACGATCTGTATCAGGTATGGCTGCAAAGCCAGCGTCGCCTGCTTCCTATTGTCATTCATCGTGATGAAGGAATGGCTGAATGCCTTGCGTCCAAGCAACCGCTCGGCGAGTACCGTAGCGATTCGCTGGCGGCAGAAGAGATCCTGACGCTGGCTAACTGGTGTCTGCTGAACTTCGCCAAAGGGGCGGAGCCTGCAGGGAGTTCTGTATGAGTCGACTCGCCAGCTGGTTACTCATCCCGCCGGTCAGTTCGCGTTTGAGCGAAAACTACCGGCATTTTCGCCGGCATGGTGCTTCGGCATTCAGCGCCGCGCTCGGCTGTTTCTGGATGATCCTGGCCTGGACGTTCATTCCGCTCGAACACCCGCGCTGGCAGCGCATCCGCGCACGACACAGTGAGCTCTATCCCCACATCAATCCCAACCGCCCGCGGCCACTGGACCCGGCGCGTTATCTCATTCAGGCGCTCTGGCTGGCGGTCACATCATCCCGCAACGAGAAAATAACGCCGCACTGGCGCAGTTTCTCCCGCGTGCAACAGCTACGCGAACGCTACCACCAGTGGCTGGACAGACTGCCCAACAGCGTGACCGATAAGACCAGCCATCTGGATAACCATAAAGAGCTCGGGCATCTCCACCCGGGCTTGCGGCGTTTTATTCTCGGCGTCATCGTCGTGTTCTCGCTCATTCTGGCGCTGGTCTGTATTACGCAGCCCTTTAACCCGCTGGCGCAGTTCACCTTCCTGATCCTGCTGTGGGGCGTGGCGCTGCTGGTTCGCCGTATTCCAGGTCGCTTCTCGGCGCTGATGCTGATTGTGTTGTCGTTGACCGTCTCCTGTCGCTACATCTGGTGGCGTTATACCTCAACCCTTAACTGGGACGATCCGGTCAGTCTGGTGTGCGGCCTGGTGCTGCTTTTTGCCGAAACCTACGCCTGGATTGTGCTGGTGCTGGGCTATTTCCAGGTGATTTGGCCGCTCAACCGCCAGCCGGTTCCGCTGCCAAAAGACACCACGCAGTGGCCGACCGTTGATCTCTTCGTCCCGACCTATAACGAAGATCTGAGCGTGGTAAAAAACACTATTTATGCCGCGCTGGGCATCGACTGGCCGAAAGATAAGCTCAAAGTCTGGATCCTCGACGACGGCAACCGCCCGGCGTTTCGTCAGTTCGCCGAGGAGGTGGGCGTCGAGTACATCGCCCGGCCGACTCACGAGCACGCTAAAGCCGGGAACATCAACAACGCGCTGAAGTATGCCACTGGGGAGTTTGTCTCGATCTTTGACTGCGACCACGTGCCGACGCGCTCGTTCCTGCAGATGACCATGGGCTGGTTCCTGAAAGAGAAAGAGCTGGCGATGATGCAGACGCCGCACCACTTCTTCTCGCCGGATCCGTTTGAACGTAACCTGGGTCGCTTCCGTAAAACCCCGAACGAAGGCACGCTGTTCTATGGCCTGGTGCAGGACGGTAACGACATGTGGGATGCCACCTTCTTCTGCGGCTCCTGCGCCGTTATCCGCCGTAAACCGCTGGATGAAATTGGTGGCATTGCCGTGGAAACGGTCACCGAAGATGCGCACACCTCTCTGCGCCTGCACCGTCGCGGCTATACCTCTGCTTATATGCGCATTCCTCAGGCTGCCGGTCTGGCAACGGAGTCACTGTCGGCGCACATCGGTCAGCGTATTCGCTGGGCCCGCGGCATGGTGCAGATATTCCGTCTTGATAACCCCCTGATAGGAAAAGGCCTCAAGCTGGCGCAACGTCTTTGCTACGTCAACGCCATGTTCCACTTCTTATCCGGTATCCCGCGGCTGATCTTCCTGACCGCGCCGCTGGCGTTCCTGCTCCTTCACGCTTATATCATCTACGCTCCTGCGCTGATGATTGCGCTGTTTGTTCTGCCGCACATGATCCACGCGAGCCTGACGAACTCGAAGATTCAGGGTAAATACCGCCACTCCTTCTGGAGTGAAATTTACGAAACGGTGCTGGCCTGGTACATCGCACCGCCGACGATGGTGGCGCTGATTAACCCGCATAAAGGTAAATTCAACGTCACCGCGAAGGGCGGTCTGGTGGAAGAGGAGTACGTCGACTGGGTGATCTCCCGTCCGTATATCTTCCTGGTGCTGCTGAATATTGTGGGCGTCATCGCCGGTATCTGGCGTTACTTCTATGGTCCGGAAAACGAGATCCTGACGGTATTCGTGAGTATGGCCTGGGTCTTCTACAACCTGATTATCCTCGGTGGCGCGGTGGCGGTATCTGTGGAGAGCAAACAGGTTCGCCGTGCGCATCGCGTGGAAATCTGCATGCCGGCGGCCATTGCCCGTGAAGATGGACATCTTTTCTCCTGTACCGTGCACGACTTCTCTGACGGTGGTCTGGGGATCAAAATCAACGGTCAGGCCAAGGTGCTGGAAGGGCAAAAAGTTAACCTGCTGCTTAAACGCGGCCAGCAGGAGTATGTCTTCCCGACACAGGTCGTTCGTGTGACGGGCGATGAAGTGGGTCTGCAGCTGATGCCGTTGACCAAAAAGCAACATATTGATTTTGTGCAGTGTACGTTTGCCCGCGCGGATACGTGGGCTCTCTGGCAGGACAGCTTCCCGGAAGATAAACCTCTGGAAAGCCTGCTGGATATTCTGAAGCTGGGGTTCCGTGGCTATCGTCACCTTGCAGAATTTGCCCCGTCGTCGGTGAAATTAATTTTCCGGTCACTTACTTCGCTGGTTTCCTGGGTCGTGTCGTTCATTCCTCGTCGTCCTGGGCGGGATGAGGCGAAGCAGGCGGACCCGGTTATGGCTCAACAATGATGATAACGCGATGAAAACAAAACTTTCCTGGTTATGTGCAGTGGCAATGGGGATGAGTACCCTCCCCGCAACAATGGCTAACGCAGCTCCTGATAACGCAGCGGCAACGCCTGCGCCAACGGTGCCTGTCGTCGCGCAGGCAACCGATCCGGTTGTCACTGCGGCACCCGGCCAGACAGAAAACATCATTCCGAACCAGCCAACGGAGGGGAACACCCTGCCGGCAGGCAGCCAGGTCGTCGGGCAGGTGATGCCGGGCGTCCGGGGAGCGAATGCCCCTGTCGTCGCGGAGAATGCCCCGTCACGGGACGTGAAGCTCACCTTCGCACAGATTGCGCCGCCTCCGGGCAGCATGGTGCTGCGCGGTATCAACCCGAACGGCGGCATTGAATTTGGCATGCGCAGCGACGAGGTCGTCTCTAATGCGGTGCTGAATCTTGAATATACGCCGTCGCCATCACTGTTGCCGACGCAGTCTCAGCTGAAGGTCTACCTGAATGATGAGCTGATGGACGTTCTGCCGGTCACGAAAGAGCAACTGGGTAAGAAAACGCAGGCTCAGGTGCCAATCAACCCACTGTTCATCACCGACTTTAACCGTATCCGCCTGGAGTTTGTCGGTCACTACCGCGATGTCTGCGAAAACCCTGCCAGCAACACGCTGTGGATGGACGTCGGGCGTAACTCCTCGCTGCAGATGACCTACCAGTCGCTGGCGCTGAAAAACGATCTCTCAGCTTTCCCGGTTCCGTTCTTTGATCCTCGGGATAACCGTCCGCTCAACCTGCCGGTGGTGTTTGCGGCGTCTCCGGACGTCACGGAACAGCTGGCGGCCACCATTGTGGCGTCCTGGTTTGGTTCCCGTGCGGGCTGGCGTGGCCAGAGCTTCCCGGCGATGTATGACAAACTGCCGGACCGAAATGCGATTGTCTTTGCGACCAACGCGAAACGTCCGGCCTTCCTGCGCGATCACCCGGACGTTAAAGCGCCGACCGTAGAGATGATGAGCCACCCGGACAATCCGTACGTGAAGCTGCTGGTGGTCTTTGGTCGTGACGATAAAGATCTGGTTCAGGCAGCAAAAGCGATTGCCCAGGGCAACATCCTGTTCCGTGGCAACAGCGTGGTGGTGGATGAGGTCAAGCCGCTGCTGGCGCGTAAACCTTATGATGCGCCAAACTGGGTGCGTACCGACCGTGCGGTCACCTTTGGCGAGCTGAAAACCTATGAAGAACAGCTGCAGGCGACGGGGCTTGAGCCTGCGCCGATCAGCCTGTCACTGAATCTGCCGCCGGATCTGTACCTGCTGCGTACCAACGGCATTGATATCAACCTCAACTACCGTTACACCGCGCCAGCCACCAAAGACAGCTCGCGCATGGATATCAGCCTGAACAACCAGTTCCTGCAGTCGTTCAGCCTGCAAAGCACGCAGGATACCAACCGCCTGATGCTTCGCCTGCCGGTGTTGCAGGGGCTGCTGGACGGTAAAACGGATGTCTCGATCCCGGCGCTGAAGCTTGGCGCTATAAACCAGCTGCGCTTTGATTTCCAGTACATGAACCCGATGCCTGGCGGCTCGGTGGAAAACTGCATTACCTTCCAGCCGGTTCAGAACCACGTGGTGATTGGCGATGAGTCGACCATCGACTTCTCGAAGTACTACCACTTCCTGGCGATGCCGGATCTGCGCGCCTTTGCCAATGCGGGCTTCCCGTTCAGCCGCATGGCCGATCTCTCTGAATCCATTGTTGTGATGCCAAAAACTCCAAACGAAGGGCAGGTGACTACCCTGCTGGACACCATGGCAACCGTGGGTGGTCAGACAGGATTACCGGCGATTAACGTCACGTTGACGGATGATGGTAGCCAGATTCAGAACAAAGACGCGGATATCATGGTAATCGGTACCATTCCGGACAAGCTGAAGGATGACAAACGCATCGATCTGCTGGTGAAAGCGGCCCAGTCCTGGGTCAACACGCCGCTGCGCCAGACTGAATTCCCGAGCATTATGCCGGATGTTAACGACCGTCAGGCCAGCGCGCAGACCACCGTAACGTCTCAGGGGGCAATGGCCGCGGTGGTGGGCTTCCAGTCACCTTACAACGACCAGCGTAGCGTGGTGGCTCTGCTGGCAGACAGCCCGCGCGGGTATGAACTGCTCAATACGGCCATGAACGACAGCGGTAAACGTGCTGCAATGTTCGGTTCCGTCTCCGTCATCCGTGAGTCGGGCGTGAATAGCCTGCGTGTTGGTGATGTGTACTACGTCGGCCATCTGCCGTGGTTCGAACGCCTGTGGTATGCGCTGTCTAACCATCCGGTTCTGCTGGCTATCCTGGCGGCGGTCAGTGTGGTCTTGCTGGCCTGGGTGTTGTGGCGTCTGCTGCGCATCATCAGTCGTCGTCGTCTGAACCCGGATGAGTAAGATGTGATGAACGCCGTTCGCTGGTGTGCATTCGCCGCGTTGATGCTGGCGGCGCTCCCTCTTCGCGCCGCCTGTACCTGGCCTGCCTGGGAGCAGTTTAAAAAGGATTACATCAGCGAGGGCGGGCGTGTCATTGATCCCAGTGACTCGCGCAAAATTACGACTTCGGAAGGGCAAAGCTACGCCCTGTTCTTTGCCCTGGCGGCGAACGATCGCAACGCGTTTGACCAGCTGCTGAGATGGACGCGCGATAATCTTGCCAGCGGCAATCTCGACGATCGTTTGCCGGCCTGGCTATGGGGTCAGAAAGACAAGGCGAGCTGGGCGGTGATTGATAACAATTCCGCCTCCGACGCCGATGTCTGGATCGCCTGGTCACTGCTCGAAGCGGGCCGGCTGTGGAAACAGCCGGACTATACCCGCACGGGTAAGGCGCTGCTTAAACGGATTGCCAGCGAGGAAGTGGTGAAGGTACCGGGGCTCGGCGCAATGCTGCTCCCGGGAAAAGTCGGTTTTGCCGATGAACACGCCTGGCGCTTTAACCCCAGCTATCTTCCTCCGCAGCTCGCGCGTTACTTCACGCGCTTTGGTGCGCCGTGGACCCAGCTTCGTGAAACCAATCTGCGCCTGCTGATGGAGAGTGCGCCGAAAGGGTTTGCGCCGGACTGGGTGCAGTATCAGAAAAACAGAGGCTGGCACCTGCAGCAGGATAAATCGCTGGTGGGCGGCTACGATGCCATCCGCGTTTATCTCTGGGTAGGGATGATGAGTGATAAAGATCCTCAGAAAGCCCGTCTGCTGACGCGCTTCCAGCCAATGGCGGCCATGACGACCAGACAGGGTCTCCCGCCGGAGAAAGTGGATGTCGCGAGTGGAAAACCGACGGGAAATGGCCCGGTGGGGTTCTCCGCCGCCATGCTGCCTTTTTTACAACAGCGTGATGCCCAGGCGGTTCAACGCCAGCGCGTGGCAGACCATTTTCCCGATAACAACGCCTATTACAGCTATGTACTGACTCTCTTTGGACAAGGATGGGATCAGCATCGTTTTCGCTTCACCACTAAAGGTGAATTAATACCGGATTGGGGCCAGGAATGCGCAAGTTCACAGTAAATCTACTCAGTTTATCGCTTGGCCTGGCACTGATGCCGTGGGCCCAGGCCGCCAACTCCCCGCAGCAGCAACAGCTGCTGGAGCAGGTTCGGCTGGGCGAGTCGACACAGCGTGAGGATTTGGTGCGTCAGTCGCTCTATCGTCTTGAGCTAATCGACCCAAACAACCCTGACGTGATTGCCGCGCGCTTTCGCTACCTGCTGCGTCAGGGCGATAACGCCGGTGCGCAAAAAGAGCTGGATCGTCTGAAAGGGATCGCGCCGGGCTCCAGTGCGTATCAGTCCTCTCGCAACACCATGCTGCTGTCCACCCCGGATGGCCGTCAGCAGTTACAGCAGGCGCGATTACTCGCCACAACGGGACATACGCAGGAGGCCATTGCCGCCTATGACAAGCTGTTCGACGGCAACCCACCGGGTGGCGACGTGGCGACAGAGTACTGGAATGTGGTGGCGAAAGATCCCGCCCGCCGCAATGCGGCCATTAACCAGCTGAAGAAAATTAACAGCAGCAGTCCGGGTAATACCCAGCTGCAGTCCACGCTGGCTCAACTGCTGTTCCAGACCGGACGTCGTGATGAAGGCTTTGCGGTGCTGCAGGAGATGGCCCGTTCCACCAATGGGCGCAGCCAGGCGTCGGATATGTGGTATGAGCAGATCAAAGACCAGCCTGTCAGCAGCGCCAGCGTCACTGCGCTGCAAAAATACCTGAGCGTGTTCAGTGAAGGCGAGAGCGTAACGGCAGCGCGTTCACAGCTTGAAGCGCAGCAGAAACAGCTCGCCGATCCGACTTTCCGTGCGAAAGCACAAGGCCTGGCGGCGGTGGATGCCGGGCAGGGGGATAAGGCGGTAGTGGATCTGCAAAAGGCGGTCAGCGCAAACCATGCCGACAGTGAAGCCGTTGGCGCGCTGGGCCAGGCATACTCACAGAAAGGCGACCGCGCTCGCGCGGTGGCACAGTTTGAAAAGGCGATCGCCCTCGACCCGCAGAGTGATAACCGCGGCAAATGGGACAGCCTGTTGAAGGTTAACCGTTACTGGCTGCTGATCCAGCAGGGCGATGCGGCGCTGAAGGCGAATAACCCGGCGCAGGCGGAACGCTACTATCAGCAGGCGCGCAATATCGACAATACTGACAGTTATGCGGTGCTGGGGCTGGGAGATGCCGCGGCGGCGCGTAAAGATAACGCTGCAGCGGAGCGCTATTATCGCCAGGCGCTGCGTATGGACAGCGGCAACAGCAATGCGGTTCGTGGGCTGGCCAATATCTACCGCGCGCAGTCGCCGGAGAAGGCGTCGCAATTTATCCAGTCGCTCTCCGCCAGCCAGCGTCGCAGCATTGATGATATTGAACGCAGCCTGACCAACGAGCAGCTCTCCGCCGAGGCAGAACAGCTGGAGAACCAGGGGAAATACGCGCAGGCTGCCGATATTCAGCGCCGTCGTCTGGCGCTCTCTCCGGGCGACGTGTGGATAACCTACCGTTTGTCCCGCGATCTCTACAGCGCCGGCCAGCGCAGCCAGGCGGATACCCTGATGCGTCAGCTTGCCCGCCAGAAACCCACCGATCCGGATCAGGTTTATGCCAATGGGCTCTATCTTTCCGGAAACGATCAGGACCGGGCCGCGCTGGCGCATCTGGACACGCTGCCGCGCAGCCAGTGGAACGGCAATATTCAGGAGCTTGCCGACCGTTTGCAAAGCAATCAGGTGCTGGAAACCGCCAACCGCCTGCGCGACAGCGGCAAAGAGCAGGAGGCGGAAAACCTTCTTCGCCAGCAGCCAGCCTCCACCCGCATCGATCTCACGCTGGCGGACTGGGCACAGCAGCGTGGCGATCTCGACTCGGCGAAAATGACCTACAACGCCGTCCTGCAGCGTGAGCCGCAGAACGAAGACGCGATCCTCGGTCTGACCGAAATTTACAGCGCGCAAGGTAACAAGGATGCCGCCCGCGAGGAACTGGCGAAGCTGCCCGCTGCGCAAAATGGCCAGCCGCTGTCGCTCAATATGCAGCGCCGGATCGCGATGGCGCAGGCGGGTCTGGGTGACGCCGCAGCTGCAGAACAGACCTTCAACAAAATCATTCCGCAGGCTAAATCACAGCCAGCGTCGATGGAAAACGCGCTGGTGCTGCGTGATGCGGCACGTTTTCAGGCGCAAAACGGCCAGCCTCAGCAGGCGCTGGAGACCTATAAAGATGCCATGGTCTCCTCTGGCATCACCACCACCCGTCCGGCGGATAATGACAGCTTTACGCGCCTGACGCGTAACGATGAAAAAGATGACTGGCTGAAGCGCGGCGTGCGTAGCGATGCCGGCGATTTGTACCGTCAGCAGGATGTTAACGTCACGCTGCAGCATGATTACTGGGGCTCCAGCGGCACGGGGGGCTACTCCGACCTGAAAGCGCATACCACCATGCTGCAGGTTGATGCCCCGCTCTCGGACGGACGGATGTTCTTCCGCAGCGATCTGGTCAATATGGATGCCGGTTCGTTTGCTACCCGTAACGGCACCTACGATCCCAAGTGGGGGACCTGTGCCGAAACGCCGTGTAGCGGCAACACGCATCAGTCAGACAATGGCGCGAGCGTTGCCGTCGGCTGGCAGAACAAAACCTGGGCGTGGGATATCGGTACTACGCCGATGGGCTTCGAGGTGGTCGATGTGGTCGGCGGGGTAAGCTACAGCAGCGACCTGGGTCCCGTGGGCTACACCGTTAACGCCCATCGTCGGCCGATCTCCAGCTCTCTGCTGGCCTTCGCCGGGCAAAAAGATACCAACACCGGCACCACCTGGGGCGGCGTGCGCGCCACCGGCGGTGGGGTGAGTATAAGCTACGACAAAGGCGAGGCGAACGGCATCTGGTCAAGCCTGAATGCGGAGACGCTGACGGGTAAAAATGTGGAGGATAACTGGCGCGTGCGCTGGATGACCGGTTATTACTACAAGCTCATTAATAAAAACAATGAGCGGCTTACCGTCGGTGTCTCTAACATGCTGTGGCACTACGACAAAGATCTGAGTGGCTATACTCTGGGCCAGGGCGGTTATTACAGCCCGCAGGAGTATGTCTCCTTCGCCCTGCCGGTGACCTGGCGTAAACGCACGGAGAACTGGTCCTGGGAGCTTGGGGGATCCGTCTCCTGGTCGCACTCCAAAACCAATGACGAGCTGCGCTACCCGGACCAGAGTCTTATTCCAACCGATGAACCTGGCCGCTATACCGACCGGGGGGCGATGGAAACCGGCAGCAGCTCTTCAGGCACCGGTTATACCGCGCGGGCCATTATCGAACGTCGGGTGACCTCCAACTGGTTTGTTGGCCTGGGCGTGGATATTCAGGAAGCAAAAGACTATACCCCAAGCCATGCGCTGCTGTACGTACGCTACTCTGCCGCAGGCTGGCAGGGTGATATGGACTTACCGCCGCAGCCGCTCATTCCTTACGCGGACTGGTAATCGGATTTTACTTAATCCATTTGTAAGTCTCTCTTAAAAGTGCAGCAATCGGGTATACTCAGGCGCGCCAGGTTTACACCCTGGTGCGCCCTGCGCTTCGAGTTCTGTGGAGAGTCATTTTGCGTGTCAGCCGTTCCTTAACGATCAAACAGATGGCGATGGTGTCTGCCGTCACAATGCTGTTTGTACTGCTATTTTGCGTAATTTTGCTGTTTCATTCCGTGCAGCAGAATCGCTATAACACGGCTTCGCAATTAGAAAGTATTGCCCGCTCGGTGCGCGGCCCGCTCTCAGCCTCGATCCTGAAAGGCGATATTCCCGAAGCGGAAACCATTTTAAAACGCATCCAGCCTGCAGGCGTAGTCAGCCGCGCAGACGTGGTGCTGCCTAACCAGTTCCAGGCGCTGCGGATGAGCTTTATCCCTGAGCGTCCTGTCCCGATGATGGTGATGCGCCTGTTTGAACTGCCGGTACAAATCTCGCTCCCCATTTACTCGCTTGAACGTCCTGCTAACCCGCAGCCGCTAGCCTATCTCGTCCTGCAGGCGGACTCGTACCGCATGTATAAATTCGTCATGAGCTGGTTTGTCACGTTAGTGACCACTTGCTTACTTATGACACTGATCCTCAGCGTGGCGCTGACCTGGTGCATTAACCGGCTGATCGTGCATCCGCTGCGGCGTATCGCCCGGGAGCTGAACACCCTTTCCCCACAGGACCAGATGGGCCATCAGCTTGAGCTGCCGCGCCTTCATCATGACGATGAGATCGGCATGCTGGTGCGTAGCTACAACCTTAACCAGCAGCGCATCCAGCGTCAGCAGGATGAGCTGAACAGTAGCGCCACCCGCTTCCCGGTGTCGGAGCTCCCCAATAAAGCGTTTCTGATGGCAATGCTGGAGCAGACCGTCGCTCGCCAGCAGACTACGGCGTTGATGGTCATCGCCTGTGAAACCCTGCAGGACACGGCGGGCGTGCTCAAGGAGAGCCAGCGCGAGATGCTGCTGCTCACCCTGGTGGAAAAGGTGAAATCTGTGCTTGCACCGCGCATGGTGCTGACCCAGGTGAGCGGGTATGACCTGGTGGTGATTGCAAACGGGGTGAAAGAGCCGTGGCATGCAATCACATTAGGTCAGCAAGTACTCACTGTCATTAATGAGCGGCTCCCCATTCAGGGTATCCAGCTTCGTCCGAGCGCCAGCATCGGGATTGCCATGTACTATGGCGATCTGACTGCGGAACAGCTTTATCGCCGCGCCTTCTCGGCGGCGTTCACCGCCCGTCGCAAAGGCAAAAATCAGATCCAGTTCTTCGACCCGGAGCAGATGGAAAAGGCGCAGCAGCGCCTGACGGAAGAGAGCGACATCCTGACCGCGCTGGATAACCGCCAGTTTGCCCTCTGGCTCCAGCCGCAGGTGGATTTGCACACGGGAGACGTGAAAAGCGCCGAGGCGCTATTGCGTATGAAACAGCC
This sequence comes from Enterobacter sp. HSTU-ASh6, assembly GCF_026319105.1. Taxonomy (NCBI): domain Bacteria; kingdom Pseudomonadati; phylum Pseudomonadota; class Gammaproteobacteria; order Enterobacterales; family Enterobacteriaceae; genus Enterobacter; species Enterobacter sp. HSTU-ASh6. The sequence goes on from NZ_WSPD01000034.1 coordinate 18,935, forward strand.
GGATGGCTCATGGGAGTTACCGGAAGGACTGATTGAGCGCATTGAATCCTGCGGTCTGATGGTGACTATCGGATACTGGGCGCTGGAAGAGACCTGCCGTCAGCTTGCCGCCTGGCAGGAGCGCGGCGTGACGTTGCCGCTGTCGGTCAATTTGTCCGCCCTGCAGCTGAAGCATCCGACCATGGTTTCAGAGATGCTGGAGCTTATCCACCGTTACCGCATCAAACCGGATACCCTGACCCTGGAAGTGACAGAGAGTCGGCATATAGACGACCCCAATGAGGCCGTCGCCATTCTGAAGCCGCTGCGTCATGCCGGCATTCGCATTGCGCTGGATGATTTTGGCATGGGTTACGCCGGGCTGCGTCAGCTTCAGCACATGAAAACCCTGCCGGTGGATGTGCTGAAAATTGACAAAGCGTTTGTCGACGGTCTGCCGGGCGACAGCAGCATGGTGCAGGCGATTATCCACATGGCGCGCAGCCTCAACCTGCATCTTATTGCGGAGGGGATTGAAACCGAAGCGCAACGCAGCTGGCTGGCTGAGGCGGGCGTGGAGAGTGGACAGGGCTTCCTTTTTGCCCCGGCGGTTCCCGCGGATGTCTTTGAAGAACGTTACCTTTCTGGCGCTGGCCATCACGCAAAAGTGTAATTTTGTTGCTGGCTTGTGCGAGCCAGCTCAAAGTTCTTAACATTTGTGTTTCAAATTTGAACTGAGTTTATTTCTGTCCTGTTATGTGGGTGTTATTTTAAAGCCGCAGGTTAACCATAACCTTACAAAGCCTGTGGTTTTTCTTCCCAAGGACACCTTATGAAAACCTCACTCTTCAAAAGTCTTTATTTCCAGGTCCTGACAGCCATCGCCATCGGTATTCTGCTGGGTCACTATTACCCTGAACTGGGCGCACAAATGAAACCGCTTGGCGACGCGTTCGTTAAGCTCATCAAAATGGTCATCGCCCCGGTGATCTTCTGTACGGTCGTGACGGGCATCGCGGGCATGGAAAGCATGAAGGCGGTTGGCCGTACCGGTGCCGTAGCGCTGCTCTATTTTGAAGTGGTCAGTACGCTGGCGCTGATTATTGGTCTGATCATCGTCAACGTGGTGCAGCCAGGCGCGGGTATGAACGTCGACCCGTCGACGCTGGATGCGAAAGCCGTCGCGGTTTACGCCGAGCAGGCGAAGGATCAGGGTGTGGTCGCCTTCCTGCTGGACGTCATTCCTGGCAGCGTAATTGGCGCGTTTGCCAGCGGTAATATCCTGCAGGTCCTGCTCTTCGCCGTGCTGTTTGGTTTTGCTCTCCACCGTCTGGGCAGCAAAGGCCAGCTCATCTTTAACGTCATTGAAAGTTTCTCGCAGGTGATCTTCGGCATCATCAATATGATCATGCGCCTGGCGCCGATTGGGGCCTTCGGTGCGATGGCCTTCACCATCGGTAAGTACGGCGTCGGTACGCTGGTGCAGCTCGGGCAACTGATTATCTGCTTCTATATCACCTGTATCCTTTTCGTGGTGGTGGTCCTGGGCTCCATCGCCCGTGCGACAGGTTTCAACATCTTCAAATTTATCCGTTACATCCGCGAAGAGCTGCTGATTGTTCTGGGGACCTCCTCTTCAGAATCGGCACTGCCGCGTATGCTCGATAAGATGGAAAAACTGGGATGCCGTAAATCGGTGGTGGGGCTGGTGATCCCGACGGGTTACTCTTTCAACCTGGATGGCACCTCGATCTACCTGACGATGGCGGCGGTGTTTATCGCCCAGGCGACCAACAGCCATATGGATATTGTCCATCAGATTACCCTGCTGGTGGTGCTCCTGCTCTCTTCTAAAGGGGCGGCAGGCGTGACGGGCAGTGGCTTTATCGTGCTGGCGGCGACGATTTCCGCGGTGGGGCACCTGCCGGTGGCGGGTCTGGCGTTGATTCTCGGTATTGACCGCTTCATGTCAGAGGCGCGCGCCCTGACCAACCTGGTGGGTAACGGCGTGGCTACGGTGGTCGTGGCGAAATGGGTCAAAGAGCTGGATCACAAAAAGCTCGACGATACTCTGAACAATCGTTCATCTGACAGCAAAAATCCTGGTTTATCCTCTTAATCTTGTCACAAATGCCCGTATTCCCTTGTCGGGATGCGGGCTCCTGCGCATAATAACTGTTCGTACCTGTCATAATTCGACAAGATTTTTTTTGGGTATATTTCACTTCTGACCGTGACGTTTTGCCGAATGCGCGGTCTAATCGACGTGTTTTCATCGTCATCTTTAAGAGTGAGGCGCGTCGCGAGGCACTCTTTTTTAACCAGGAATGTTGATCAGGGGTTCACATGCAGGGCACAAAAATTCGACTCTTAACCGGCGGTTTGCTGATGATGGCAGCAGCCAGTTATGTGCAGGCAGATGCGCTCCAGCCAGACCCGGCCTGGCAACAAGGAACATTAGCGAACGGTTTTCAGTGGCAGGTGTTAGCCACGCCGCAGCGTCCCAGCGATCGTATTGAAATCCGTCTGTCCATTAATACCGGTTCCCTTACGGAAAGCACTCAGCAAACCGGTTTTAGCCATTTTATTCCCCGGCTGGCGCTCACTCAGAGCGGCAGCTTGCAGGCTGTTCAGGTGCGTTCGCTTTGGCAACAGGCCATCGATCCGAAACGCCCACTCCCACCGGCTGTTGTCTCGTATGACTACACCATGTTTAACCTGAGCCTGCCTAATAACCGTAACGATCTGCTTAAAGAAGCCCTCACTTATCTCTCCGATGCCTCTGGCAATCTGGCGATTACGCCGGACACCGTCAACTATGCGTTGAGCAACAGCGACATGGTGGCGACCTGGCCTGGTGATACCAAAGAGGGCTGGTGGCGTTACCGCCTGAAAGGTTCCGCATTACTGGGGCACGATCCGGCTGAACCGCTGAAACAGCCGGTAGACGTCGAACAGGTTAAATCGTTCTACCAGAAATGGTACACCCCGGACGCGATGACGCTGATCGTGGTGGGTAACGTGGACAGCCGCGCAGTGGTAGAGCAGATCAACAAAGCGTTTGGCGATTTGAAAGGCAAGCGTGAATCACCGGCCCCGGTGCCGACTCTCTCTCCGCTGCGTGCAGAGCCTGTCAGCATCATGACAGACACCGTGCGTCAGGACAGACTCTCCGTGATGTGGGATAACGCCTGGCAGCCAATCCGTGAGTCCGCGGCGCTGTTACGCTACTGGCGTGCCGATCTGGCCCGTGAAGCGCTGTTCTGGCATGTTCAGCAGACGCTCAGTAAGAACAACGTGAAGAATATCGGTCTTGGCTTTGACTGCCGCGTGCTGTTCCAGCGTGCGCAATGCGCCATTAACGTTGAATCACCGGGCGATAAGCTGAATGCAAATCTGGGTGTGGTCGCGAAAGAGCTGGCAAAAGTGCGTAAAGAGGGGCTTCCTGAAGAGGAGTTCAATGCTCTCGTGGCGCAGAAAAAACTGGAGCTGCAGAAGCTGTTTGCGACTTACGCTCGCGCCGATACCGACATTCTGATCAGCCAGCGTATTCGCTCTCTGCAGAACCAGGTGGTGGACATTGCGCCGGAACAGTACCAGAAGCTTCGTCAGGACTTCCTGAACGGTCTGACCGTCGAGATGCTCAATCAGGACCTCCGTCAGCAGCTGTCGCAGGATATGGCGTTGATCCTCCTGCAACCGAAAGGCGAGCCGGAATATGACATGAAGGAACTGCAGACAACCTGGGATTCCATTATGGCTACCGCGCCGCAGCCAGCGCAGGCCGCGACGGCGGATGATTTACACCCGGATGCGACGGATATTCCGCAGGGGCAGTAATCCCCTCACCCCGGCCCTCTCCCCAAAGGGGAGAGGGTGTTCATCGTTCCCTCTCCCCTTTGGGGAGAGGGTTAGGGTGAGGGGCAGGCATCGCCTCACGCGGAATAATCGCCCCGCGATACTGAATGACGGTGCTGGCCGTCAGGTGCCCACGCTGTGCTGCCGCTTCCGGCGTGCCGCCCGTCAGACGCACCGCCAGATACCCCGCGCTGAATGAATCACCCGCCGCCGTGGTATCAATCACGTTCTCTCTGGCAAGCTTCACCGCCGGGACGTCAACCACCGCTTCCCCCGTGATCGCCACCAGACACGACTCCGCACCGCGCTTAATCACCACTTCATTCACGCCCGCCGCCTGCGTGCGCGCAATCACGTCCTCTACCGGTTTTTCTCCCCACAGGGCGTCTTCATCGTCGAGGGTCAGGAAGGCGATGTCGGTGCATTGCAGCATCTGCTGATAGACCTGCTGCGTCTCTTCGCGGCTGGCCCACAGGCGTGGACGGTAGTTGTTATCGAAAATCACCTTCCCGCCGTTGGCGCGGCACTCGCGCAGCAACGACAGCAGTTTTTCGCGGCTGGACGGACTCAGAATAGCCAGGCTAATCCCGCTCAGATAGAGGTAGTCAAACGTCGCCAGCGTTTCGCAAAGGGCGGCGGCAGCGTCGCTCTCCAGCCAGTATTTCGCCGCGGCTTCGTTACGCCAGTAGTAGAACGTACGCTCGCCGGTCTCGTCGGTCTCAATGTAATACAAACCCGGCAGGCGGTTTTGCATACGCTGGATCAGTGAGGTATCAATATGTTCACTCTGCCAGGCCTCAAGCATCTGCTGGCTGAAGCTGTCCGTCCCCAGGGCGGTAACGTAGTTCACGGTGAGCGCCTCAGGCGCAACCTGACGGGCAATATAAACGGCGGTGTTTAACGTATCGCCACCAAATCCGCGGCTGACGTCCGCGCCTTTTTGGGACAGCTCAATCATGCATTCGCCAATCACGGCAATTTTTTTAGACATAGTCGTGAACCTGAACAGAGTAATTTTCGCTAGTGTGCGCTGGGTGAATTAACAGGTCAACTATATTAAAACAACGTTCCATTATTTTATTTGAGCCAGCGCGTGTTCCTGCTCATTGCTGTCATCTTAATTTCATTTTCCGGGTTAATTGAACATAAAGTTCTCAATTGCCGCGCCGATAATCCTGTGACGAGTCCAGAAAGGCCATCCCAACAACAGGACATCTGAAATGAAGTCAGAGCAGGTTATCCAGCGGCTGAGCACTACGCCTGAGGCAAGTATTGAGAACTTGCAGGAGCATCGCTACTGGCTGCAATGTGAGCGCGCGTACACCTATCAGCCGATCTACCGAACGGATGGCCGACTGATGGCCATTGAAATATTGACCGTGGTGACGCATCCCTCAAACCCTACTCAGCGTATTGCACCGGATCGCTACTTTGCCGAAGTGGCCGTTCGCCAGCGTCTGGATGTGCTGGAAGAGCAGCTCCGTATGCTGGCGACGAAGCAGACCTTTTTCGAACAGCACGATATCCTCGCCTCGGTCAACGTTGATGGCCCGACTCTGCTGGCGCTGCGTCAGAATGCGAAATTGCAGGAGCTGATCGCTACCCTCCCGTGGATGCGCTTTGAGCTGGTGGAGCATGTCCGCCTGCCGCAGGACTCCTCGTTTGCGTCGATGTGTGAATTTGGCCCGCTGTGGCTGGATGATTTTGGCACCGGCATGGCGAACTTCTCCGCCCTGAGTGAAGTGCGCTACGACTACATTAAAGTGGCTCGCGATCTGTTTATTATGCTGCGCCAGACCCCGGAAGGGCGGAATCTGTTTACGCTGTTATTACAGCTGATGAACCGCTATTGCCAGGGCGTGATTGTTGAAGGTGTGGAAACCCTGGAAGAATGGCGTGATGTGCAAAACTCTCCCGCCGCGGCGGCGCAAGGCTATTTCCTTTCTCGCCCGGTACCCATGGATCGCCTCGATAACGTGATAACGACCCTCTGATAAGCCCGCTTCCCTTTGTCTGGACTATAGTTTTACAGGACAGGTCATCAGGAAAGGGGATAAAAATGACGAAAACAACCAGGGTAATCTCCTGGACCGCAGGGATTTTCTTGTTGTTGATTGTGGTCGTCGTCATCATTATTGCGACGTTTGACTGGAACCGCCTTAAGCCGACCATCAACCAGAAAGTCTCAACCGAGCTGAATCGCCCCTTCGCTATACGCGGTGATTTAGGGGTAGTGTGGGAGCGTCAGAAGGAGGAGCCCGGCTGGCGAAGCTGGATCCCCTGGCCACATGTCCACGCCGACGACATCATTCTCGGCAACCCGCCCGATATCCCGGAAGTGACCATGGTTCACCTCCCTCGCGTTGAAGCTACGCTGGCTCCGCTCGCGCTCTTCACCAAAACGGTCTATCTGCCGTGGATCAAGCTGCAGCAGCCCGATGCGCGCCTGATCCGTCTCTCCGAAAAAAACAACAACTGGACCTTTAACCTTGCCAGCGACGGCGAAAAAGATCCGCATGCCCGGCCCTCGTCCTGGTCATTCCGTCTCGACAATATTCTCTTCGATCGCGGACGGATCGCCATCGACGATAAAGTCAGCAAGGCGGATGTGGAGATCCTGGTCGATCCGCTCGGCAAGCCGCTGCCCTTTAGCGAGGTGACGGGCACGAAAGCTAAAGGCGACACCGCAAGCGTAGGGGATTACGTCTTTGGCCTGACGGCAAAAGGGCGCTACAACGGCCAGCCGCTGAGCGGAAAAGGGAAAATGGGCGGTATGCTGGCGCTCCGCAGTGAGGGTACGCCGTTCCCGGTACAGGCGGATTTCCGCTCCGGGAACACCCGTGTGGCGTTTGTGGGGACGGTCAACGACCCGATGAACATGGGCGGCGTCGATCTTCAGCTCAAATTTGCCGGTGATTCGCTGGGTGAGCTGTATGAACTGACCGGCGTACTGCTGCCGGATACCCCGCCGTTTGAAACGGACGGGCACCTGGTCGCCAAAATCGACAGCGAAAAGTCCTCTGTTTTTAACTACCGGGATTTTAACGGTCGCATCGGCGACAGCGACATCCACGGTTCGCTGACCTACACCACCGGGAAACCGCGCCCCAAACTGGAGGGGGATGTCGAGTCCCGTCAGCTGCGACTCGCCGACCTGGGACCGCTGATCGGCGTCGATTCCGGCAAAGGGACGAAGTCAAAAGAGGTGAAGAAAGATCTCCAGCCAGCCGGGAAAGTACTGCCCTATGACCGCTTTGAGACGGATAAGTGGGATGTGATGGACGCGGACGTGCGTTTCAAAGGCAGAAAAATTGAGCACGGCAGCACGCTGCCAATCAGCAATCTTTCGACCCATATCCTCCTTAAAAATGCCGACCTGCGCCTGCAGCCGCTGAAGTTTGGTATGGCGGGTGGGACCATCTCGTCGAACATTCACCTCGAAGGCGATAAAAAGCCGATGCAGGGGCGAGCCGATATTCAGGCCCGCAGGCTCAAGCTGAAAGAGCTGATGCCCGATGTGGAGCTGATGCAGAAAACCCTCGGTGAAATGAACGGCGATGCCGACATACGCGGCGTGGGGAACTCCGTGGCGGCGCTGCTGGGAAGCAGTAACGGTAACCTCAAGCTGCTGATGAACGACGGGCTGGTGAGCCGCAACCTGATGGAGATCCTCGGGCTGAACGTCGGGAACTATATCATCGGGCAAATCTTCGGTGACGATGAGGTGCGGGTGAACTGTGCGGCGGCCAACCTGGACCTGGTGAACGGCGTGGCGCGTCCGCAGATTTTTGCCTTTGACACGGAAAACGCGGTGATCAACGTGACCGGCACCGCCAGCATGGCCTCGGAGCAGCTTGATTTGACCATTGACCCGGAAAGTAAGGGGATCCGTATCATCACCTTGCGTTCGCCGCTTTATGTGCGCGGCACTTTCAAAAACCCGCAGGCGGGGGTGAAGCCTGGACCGCTGATTGCACGCGGCGCGGTGGCCGCAGCCCTCGCGACGCTGGTCACCCCAGCCGCAGCGCTGCTGGCGTTGATTTCTCCGTCAGAAGGGGAAGCGAATCAGTGCCGGAATATTTTGTCGCAGATGAAGAAGTAAGGTGCGGCCTGTTTTTGCCGGGTGGCGGCTACGCCTTACCCGGCCTACAGGATTTTCTCCCTCTCCCTGTGGGTGTACAGTCCGGGGACATGGTAGACAGGTGTTCGGGGACATGGTGAACACTTTTTAACATCCTTTACCCATGGTGA
>NZ_WSPD01000035.1:0-26410 GCF_026319105.1 Enterobacter sp. HSTU-ASh6
ATTTAAAAGTTTGATGCTCAATGAATTAAACTTCGTAATGAATTACGTGTTCACTCGTTGAGACTTGGTATTCATTTTTCGTCCGAGGACGTTAAGAATCCATGTCACTTTGAGTGCCCACACAGATTGTCTGATAAATTGTTAAAGAGCAGTGCAACGCGGCTTTCGCTCACCGTTGCGAGGTGGCGTATATTACGCTTTCCTCTTTCAGAGTCAACCCGTTATTTCAGGATTTTTTCTCTTCAACCGACCGGGCTGTTTGTGAAGTGATTCACATCCGCCGTGTCGATGGAGGCGCATTATAGGGATCCCAATTTTTAGCACAAGTGTTTTTTAGATCTTTTTTTTCGACTGCTGATTTTCCGTGCTTTTCGCTGAAATCCCGCCCGATTTGTTTAAATATTGACGCATTTTGCCTCGTCTCGATCCCATAATATGATCACCGTCTTGTGTATAGCGCTCATCCTTAGAGGTAGATATGCCCGCAGTATTACGTCCTTATAAAGATCTGTTCCCCCAAAAAGGCGATCGTGTGATGATCGACGCCAGCAGCGTGGTCATTGGTGATGTCCGAATGGCCGACGACGTCAGCATCTGGCCGCTTGTCGCCATCAGGGGAGATGTTAACTATGTGTCTATTGGCGCCCGTACCAATATTCAGGACGGTAGCGTTCTGCATGTCACGCACAAATCCTCTTATAACCCGGAAGGCAATCCACTCATCATTGGCGAAGATGTTACCGTCGGCCATAAAGTGATGCTTCACGGCTGCACTGTCGGAAATCGGGTGCTTGTTGGCATGGGATCGATTCTGCTGGATGGCGTCATAGTAGAAGATGACGTCATGATTGGTGCCGGTAGCCTTGTCCCGCAGAACAAACGACTGGAGAGCGGCTATCTCTATCTGGGAAGCCCGGTAAAACAGATCCGCCCCCTCAAGGAGGCAGAGATCGAAGGATTAAAATACTCAGCGAACAACTACGTAAAATGGAAGAATGACTACCTGAATCAGGACAACCAAACCCAGCCCTGATCGTCTTCCTGCTGTTCGCGGATTAAATCGCTGGCTTCCTCTTCCAGATCCCAGCGATTTTCACAGAATACGGCTATCGGGTCCGAACCGCCAAAACGACGCAACAGCGTATCCCCCAAAATGGCGCAGGTAAGTTGCATCCCCTGCACCAGCACCGGGAAACAGACCGCTTGTTTACCCTCATCCCAGAACTCCCGGTCCGGAAAGTGAATAGCCTGATTCACGCCGATAACTCCTGCTTTAGCTTTTCAATAACCGGCTCAACTGCAGGCAACACGCCATGCCAGAGCAGCACCGCATGCGCGGCCTGACCCACCAGCATTCCCAGCCCATCGGCGATATGCTTCGCGCCGTGTTGTTCACACCAGTTCAGGAAAGGCGTCTTCCCTTTCTGATAGAACATGTCATAGAAGTACATATGCGCGTTTACCAGCGAAGCGGGGATAGACGGGATCTCGCCGTTGATACCGCTGGAGGTGGCATTGATAATAAGATCGAACTCACGATCGGCAAGATCGTCAAGCGCTACCGCACTCACGCTACCGGTATGTGCAAACAATGCCGCCAGCGCTTCTGCCCGGGAAAAGGTCCTGTTGGTAATGGTCACCGCACAGTCCAGGGAAAGCAGAGGCAACAGGACTCCCCGCGATGCGCCCCCCGCACCAATCAGCAGGATCCGAAATCCGGGCTTGATAAACGAGAGTCTTTCCAGATCGCTAAGTAAACCAATTCCGTCAGTGTTATCACCCAGAAGGCGCCCATCCTCAAGCCGTTTCAGGGTATTTACTGCCCCAGCAAGTGAAGCGCGCTCGGTCAGCTCATCCGCACGTTCGAAGGCTTCCTCTTTAAAAGGAACGGTCACATTCGCGCCTTTACCGCCCGCGGCGAAAAAAGCCTCCAGTGTTGGAATAAATGTATCAACCGGGGCCAGTACGCGGCCATAGGGATGATCAATCTGCAACTGCTCCGCAAATTGCTGATGGATCCACGGCGACTTACTGTGTGCAATCGGGTTACCAAAAACAGCATAGGTTTCCATGAGATTACCCCTGGCGAAAACGTTCGCCGGTCAAAGCGTCACGAATTTCGGACGGATTCAGGCGCCCTCCCGTTTCACCGACAGCAACAGGGAAGTCATTTCCGAACTGCGCCAGTACTTCTTCGGTTGTCCGACAGGGTGGCAACCCGGTCAGGTTGGCGCTGGTTGAAACCAGCGGTTTACCAAATGCCAGGCAAAGCTCTACCACCAGCGGATGATCAGTGACGCGGACGGCGAGGGAATCAAAGCGTCCGGTTAACCAGCGCGGCGTTGTCGGCTGCGCCGGGAAGACAAAGGTCACTGGCCCAGGCCACGCGGAGAAGATCGTCTCGCGCTGCGCCGGCGTCAGCATAGAGTCATCGATATAGGGTTTAAGCTGCTCATAATTCGCAGCGATTAAAATCAGCCCTTTCTCGACGGGTCTTTGTTTTAAGGTAAGCAGGCGGCTCACAGCCGTCTCGCTGTCGGGATCGCAACCGACCCCAAAAACAGCTTCAGTTGGATAGGCGATGACGTCTTCGTTTTTCAGGACATCCACCATATGCGCAATGGAGCCTGATTGCAGGTTATTATTCACTGTTTTGATCCGCCGAAACCGGCTTTCCACATTGTTTACTGGCGCAGAAGCATTTCATTCCTTGCGCCGTTTTCTTCTCGATAAGTAGCGGATAATTGCAATATGTGCAGATGCCCGCTACCGGTTTGAAATTGATAACGAACTGGCATTCAGGGTAGCGATCACAGGAATGGAAGGTCTTCCCAAAGCGAGAACGACGTTGTACCAGTTGTCCGCGCTGGCATTGAGGACAGGCAATAGCCGTTTCATCCGGCTTATCAATTTGCTCTGTATGTTCACATTCCGGATAACGGCTACATCCAATAAACATGCCGAAACGCCCCTGACGGAGCGCAAGTTCGCCGCCGCAGAGAGGGCAAAGCTGACCCTCCAGAATTTTAACGATATGTCCATCCGCCTGGCTTTTCAGAGGACGAACATAATCACATTCCGGATAGTGGGAACAACCGAGAAACGGGCCGTGTTTCCCGGACCGAATAACAAGTTCAGCCCCGCACTGCGGGCAGGGCTCATTTTTATGCACCGTGAACAGTGCTGATTTGGCCATAACAACTCTTGGTGCTGCGCATTGAATTAGTGCAGCATACCTTCATTCACTTCAAAGAGTAATTCTTCCATTTGCTGATAGGCATTTTCACAGCCCGGGATATTAAACAGAACCATCAGGATCACCCACTTGAGATCTTCCAGTTCAAATTCTGCCGTATCCAGCGCCATGACGCGCTCTATCACCATTTCTCTCGTTTCGAGGTTTAACACCTGAATCTGCTCAAGGAATAAAATGAACCCCCGGCAGCTGGCGTCCAGCCTTTCACACTCTTCAGCGGTATAGATGCGTACGGACAGTGGGTCAGAAGCAAGCTGCATCGGTTCGGCAAGGCCTTCCTGATAATCAGCCAGTTTTTCCAGCCACATCAACGCATTATAGATGTCTTCCCGCTCAAACCCCGCATCGGTAAGATCCTGTGTCAACTTGTCCTGATCCACTCGCATTTCTGCTTCGTTATGGATGTAAGTCTCAAACAAATACATCAGTACGTCGAACATGGCATGCCCTCCTTAATCGGACATAGCCGCCGGGTACAGCTGCGATCCACCCTGCTAACTCCAGTTCGAGTAGCTGTGCTACCGTTACTGGCACAGGTTGGCCGGCACGTTCAGCGACAACGTCAACAGGTGTTACCTCATCTCCTACGTTAGCCAGGAGCTTGGGAAATGGCAATGCCACCTTTCCCTGATCTGATGAATAATGTCGCTTTTCGGGATCTTCCTGCAGCCATTGCAAGCCATATTGCAAATTTTCAAGAATGTCCCCTACTTCCGTTACCGGTGTTGCCCCTTGTTTAATCAGCCAGTGTGGCCCTTCACAGCCGGGGTTACCTATCGGGCCGGGCAAGGCAAAAACGTCTCTTCCCTGTTCAAGCGCACACCGTGCCGTCACCAGCGACCCGCTGCGGCGTGCCGCTTCAACCACCAGCACGCCCTGACTCAGCCCGCTGATAATCCGATTACGACGCGGAAAGTTTGCCGGTCTGGGCTGCGCCGAAAGCGGAAATTCAGAGACAATCGCGCCGTCAGATTCGATAAGCCGCATCGCCAGTGCCTGATGCCGGCGCGGATAAATGCTAAAAAGACCGTTTCCCAGCACGGCGACGCTTCGGCCTTTTACTGACAGGGCTGCGCTGTGGGCAACGCCGTCAATCCCGCAGGCCAGCCCGCTGGTGATCGTGAGCCCGCTTTGTGAAAGTTGTTCGCACAGGATTTTCCCCCATCGCTCGCCGTACCATGACGGAGCACGGCTCCCGACGACCGCCAGCTGCACAGTATTAAGCGTCTCGGGATTGCCTTTCACGAATAGCGCCCCGGGATAATCAGGGATCGCGCGGAGCAAAGGGGGATAAAGTGGATGACTGGCCGTCAATAAATGATGTCCCGGCTGCTCAAGCCACCTCAGGCTACGCTCCAGCTCACTCTCCTCTGGCGCAAAGAACCGTTCAGCCTGCCTGGCTGTCAGCCCGGCCTTTCTGACAACGAGCGTATCGATCCTCTCCTGCTGCTGCAGTTGTGAAGCCGCTTCAAGCATGACATCGCCATACAGAGAAGCTGTGTGTATTAGCCGTAGCCATATTTCAGTAGACGTCATCCTTTCCCCTGCCATAAGCGGCCTGCGCAATCATTGCGATTGGTCACTGATGCTGTCAATCGATGGGGGATTTGTCTAGAATAGAGAGAGTATTCTTATCAACTCCTGAACACGACTCTGGAAATTTATGGCAGTTTTGCAAGTGTTACATATTCCGGACGAGCGCCTTCGCATCGTCGCTGAACCGGTCAAAGAAGTGAATGCAGAAATCCAGCGTATCGTTGATGATATGTTCGATACCATGTACGCCGAAGAAGGCATTGGTTTGGCGGCAACGCAGGTGAACATTCACAAGCGTATTATCGTGATCGACGTTTCTGAGAATCGCGATGGGCGTCTGGTGCTGATCAACCCAGAGCTGCTTGAAAAGAGCGGCGAGACAGGTATTGAGGAAGGTTGTCTGTCCATTCCCGAACAGCGTGCTTTAGTTCCTCGTGCCGAAAAAGTGAAAATTCGCGCACTGGATCGCGATGGCAATCCGTTCGAACTGGAAGCAGACGATCTGCTGGCGATTTGTATTCAGCATGAGATGGATCACCTGGTCGGTAAACTGTTTATCGATTACCTCTCGCCGCTGAAACAGCAGCGTATTCGTCAGAAAGTAGAGAAACTGGATCGTTTGCGCTCTCGCGCATAACATCCCCCCGGATACAAGGATCACCGTGTCTAAAACACTACGCATTATCTTCGCGGGAACCCCTGACTTTGCAGCGCGTCATCTTGACGCGCTGTTATCTTCTGGTCACCAGATTGTTGGCGTCTTTACCCAGCCGGACCGTCCGGCAGGTCGCGGTAAAAAACTGATGCCGAGCCCGGTAAAGGTGCTGGCAGAAGAGCATGGGCTTCCCGTTTTCCAGCCCGCATCGTTACGCCCACAGGAAAATCAGCAGCTTGTTGCTGACCTGAATGCCGATGTGATGGTGGTGGTGGCTTACGGTTTAATTCTGCCAAAAGCTGTGCTTGATATGCCTCGCCTGGGTTGCATTAACGTGCATGGTTCCCTGCTCCCGCGCTGGCGTGGTGCTGCACCTATCCAGCGCGCTCTGTGGGCGGGTGATGCTGAAACGGGCGTCACCATCATGAAGATGGATGTAGGTTTAGACACTGGCGATATGCTGTATAAACTGGCCTGCCCTATTACAGCAGACGATACCAGCGGCACGCTGTATGACAAGCTGGCAGAGCTTGGTCCGCAAGGCCTTATCGAGACGCTCCAGCAACTTGCTGACACCACGGTAAAACCGGAAGTTCAGGATGAGGCGCAGGTGACGTATGCCGAAAAACTGAGCAAAGAAGAAGCACGGCTCGACTGGTCGCTCTCTGCCGCTCAACTTGAACGCTGCATTCGCGCTTTTAATCCGTGGCCGATGAGCTGGATGGAGATTGATGGGCAGCCGGTAAAAGTCTGGAAAGCCTCCGTCATTAACGGTAATACCACCGCTGAACCCGGTACGATTATTGATGCCAGCAAGAACGGTATCCAGGTGGCGACTGCGCAAGGGATCCTGAATCTTGAATCGCTACAGCCGGCCGGTAAGAAAGCCATGAGCGCTCAGGATCTGTTAAATTCACGTCGCGAATGGTTTATTCCGGGCAATCGCCTTGCCTGAACAAACTTCTTCTTAAGGCCCGGTGTTTCCGGGCATTTTTATTTCTACGGTTATGAAAAAACAAAATCTACGCAGTATGGCGGCTCAGGCCGTTGAGCAGGTTATCGAGCAGGGCCAGTCATTGAGTAATGTCCTGCCTCCACTGCAACAAAAAGTCTCTGATAAAGACAAAGCTCTGCTTCAGGAGCTCTGCTTTGGCGTCCTGCGCACACTCTCTCAACTTGAGTGGTTGATTAATAAGCTGATGTCACGCCCAATGACAGGCAAACAGCGTACCGTACATTATTTGATTATGGTGGGCTTTTATCAGCTCCTTCATACCCGTATCCCACCTCATGCCGCGCTGGCAGAGACGGTGGAAGGTGCCGTTACAATTAAACGTCCTCAGCTGAAAGGGCTGATCAACGGCGTACTGCGTCAGTTCCAGCGACAGCAGGACGAACTGCTGGCGGAATTTGCGCAGAGCGAAACGCGTTTCCTGCACCCGGAATGGCTGCTGAAACGCCTGAAAAAAGCCTGGCCACAACAGTGGCAAAATATTGTCGAAGCCAATAATGAACGTCCGCCGATGTGGCTACGCGTGAATCGTAACCATCATTCTCGCGATGCCTGGCTGGCTTTGCTGGAAGAGGCAGGGATGAGCGGCTTTACCCATGATGCTTATCCTGATGCGGTGCGTTTAGCGTCCCCTGCTCCGGTACATGCATTACCCGGCTTTGATAAGGGCTGGGTAACGGTACAGGATGCCTCTGCTCAGGGCTGTATGACCTGGCTTGAACCCAAAAATGGTGAACAGATCCTCGATTTGTGCGCTGCACCTGGGGGCAAAACGACGCATATTCTTGAAGTGGCTCCGCAAGCCAGCGTCATGGCGGTAGATGTTGATGAACAGCGTCTTTCACGCGTCTATGACAACCTTAAGCGTCTGGGCATGAAGGCACAGGTTAAGCAAGGCGATGGACGTAAACCGGCAGAATGGTGTGGTGAAACACAATTCGACCGCATTTTACTGGATGCCCCCTGCTCTGCGACCGGCGTTATTCGTCGTCATCCGGACATCAAGTGGTTACGCCGCGACCGTGACATCAAGGAACTTGCCCAGCTGCAGTCCGATATTCTCGACGCCATCTGGCCGCATCTTAAACCTGGCGGTACGCTGGTTTATGCAACCTGCTCGATACTTCCGGAAGAAAACAGTCAGCAAATCGCGGCTTTCCTCAAACGTACCCCGGACGCGGCACTACGCGATACGGGAACATCTGAATCTCCGGGTCAGCAGAACCTGCCGGGTGCAGAAGAAGGTGATGGCTTCTTTTACGCTAAGCTAATCAAAGAGTGATGTTGAGAACAGGTCACGAGATATGAAGATTATCATTCTGGGTGCAGGACAGGTTGGCGGGACGCTGGCAGAAAATCTGGTTGGCGAAAATAATGACATCACCATTGTTGATACCAATGGCGATCGCCTGCGTGTCTTACAGGACAAATTTGACCTGCGTGTTGTGCAGGGTCATGGTTCTCACCCGCGCGTGCTTCGTGAGGCGGGTGCCGACGATGCTGACATGCTGGTTGCGGTGACCAGTTCTGACGAAACCAATATGGTGGCCTGTCAGGTGGCCTACTCACTTTTCAACACGCCAAACCGAATCGCGCGTATCCGCTCACCGGACTATGTTCGCGATGCGGAAAAACTGTTTAATTCAGAAGCGGTCCCTATTGATCATCTTATCGCGCCAGAACAGCTGGTCATCGACAATATCTATCGTCTGATCGAATATCCAGGCGCTCTGCAGGTGGTCAACTTTGCCGAAGGTAAAGTGAGCCTTGCAGTCGTCAAGGCCTATTACGGTGGGCCACTGATCGGTAATGCGCTTTCCACCATGCGCGAGCATATGCCGCATATCGATACGCGCGTCGCGGCCATCTTCCGCCACGACAGACCTATTCGCCCGCAAGGCTCAACAATTGTCGAGGCTGGTGATGAGGTCTTCTTTATTGCAGCCTCACAGCATATTCGTGCGGTGATGAGTGAGCTTCAGCGGCTCGAAAAACCCTATAAGCGCATTATGCTGGTCGGCGGTGGCAATATCGGTGCTGGTCTGGCACATCGGCTGGAAAAAGATTACAGCGTTAAGTTGATCGAGCGCGATCAACAGCGTGCTGCTGAACTGGCGGAAAAACTGCAAAATACGATCGTATTTTATGGCGATGCGTCAGATCAGGAGTTACTGGCTGAAGAGCATATTGATCAAGTTGATCTCTTTATTGCTGTCACCAACGACGACGAGGCGAATATTATGTCCGCCATGCTCGCCAAACGTATGGGTGCCAAAAAGGTCATGGTGCTAATCCAGCGCCGGGCATATGTTGATCTGGTTCAGGGAAGTGTGATTGATATTGCTATTTCACCTCAGCAGGCGACAATTTCCGCCCTCCTGAGCCATGTTCGTAAAGCGGATATTGTCGGTGTGTCGTCGCTTCGTCGCGGCGTAGCGGAAGCCATTGAAGCGGTCGCACACGGAGATGAAACCACATCTCGCGTCGTGGGCCGTTCGATCGACGAAATTAAGCTGCCACCAGGCACTATTATCGGCGCCGTTGTGCGCGGGAATGATGTCATGATTGCCAATGATAATTTACGTATTGAGCAAGGCGATCATGTGATTATGTTCCTGACCGATAAAAAGTTTATTACCGACGTCGAACGTTTGTTCCAGCCAAGCCCATTCTTCCTCTAATGTGTCGGGTGCGTGAAAAAGCGCCCCCGCACTTTATCCTCTTCATTTTTGTGCCTTTTATTTTTCATAGCGTTTAATTATCCCGAATGGCAATTAGCTAATCATTTGTTAAACTTATAGTCGTCAGCTGGCACAAGGAGAATAAAATGAGTTTTATTAAAGAATTCCGCGAATTTGCAATGCGCGGGAACGTGGTGGATTTGGCAGTGGGTGTCATTATTGGTGCAGCATTCGGCAAGATTGTTTCATCATTAGTCGCCGACATTATCATGCCACCTTTAGGGTTGTTAATCGGGGGCATTGATTTCAAACAATTCGCTTTCACGCTGCGTGAAGCACAAGGTGATGTTCCGGCAGTCGTGATGCACTACGGCGTATTTATTCAGAACGTATTTGATTTTGTGATCGTCGCATTTGCCATTTTTATGGCTATAAAACTGATCAACAAACTCAACCGTAAAAAAGAAGAGCCGGCAGCAGCGCCTGCACCAACGAAAGAAGAAGTGCTGCTGAGCGAGATTCGCGATCTGTTAAAAGAGCAGAACAACCGCGTTTAATCAACAGCTTAAAGCGGGAAGGCCAGTGGTAAAGAAGCGATTCGCTTGTTTGCCACTGGCCTCCCAGTTACCCCGTTTTGCATGTTTATCTTTGCGCAGATAACTTCCTTTCCCTTTTTTATTCTTCTCAACGCGCTGTCTGAATAACGGGTCGTGAAGTAACGCCTCAATGGCATTGTCCTTAATTTGTCCTTTCGTGTGCTGATAGCGGCTCATAATTTCTCCTGAGCATGGTGTATGACGACGGGAGTCTAGACCCGGATGGACTAAAAATCAACAGCCCTCAGTTTCTCCGCTTGCCCCCTGTTCAAGGGCTTCAAGAATTGAACAATAAATACTGCTGTGGGCCGTACCGCAGCAGGCATCATTCAGCCTCTGCAGAGAACGCTGCATGGTTTGCAGCTCCAGAATTCGCGCTTCAACTTCATCCAGCCGGGCCTGCACAATACTTTTAGATTCCTGGCAGGTGTGATGTTCGGGATCGATGCGGATCGATAATAACTCCCGGATCGCGTCAAGCGTAAATCCGAGCTGACGTGCATAACGAATGAACCGCAGACGCTGAAGATCGTTATCGGTGTAAAGGCGAAAGCCTCCTTCAGTCCGAACTTCATGATCGATCATCTGCTGCTTTTCATAATACCGGATAGTATCCGGCGTGACGTTCGCGAGCTTCGCAAGTTCACCAATGCGGTACATAGCTACTCCTCGTTTATTTTCTGCATCAATCTTTCACTGTATTCACCGCGCAGAAAATCTGTATTCATCCCTGCCTGGCGCAGCTTGAGTTCAAGCAGCACGAGCCTGCGGCTAAGCTCAGCGTGTCGAGGATCGTCCTGATGGATCCCTTTGAGGAGATCGACCATTTCGACAGCCTCTCTGCGTTGTTCAAGCTCCGGAGGAAGACAACCTGCATTTTTCAGTAACCGATATCCGGCCCGTAGTTCCGGGGCAATATGCGAATCATCATCCAGCACAAGCGGTTCGCCGCTTCCCGGAAGATCGTCGAATTCGCCTTTCTTTTGGGCATCGCAAATATGGCGTTCTGCCCACTGGTCAAGCAACCACATTATCAGCTCCAGGGGATGAACAGAATTAATACAAACATTGTAGAGAAGTGGGGGTATCGCGGATATAAAAAAACCCGCCGGAGCGGGTTTTTTTACGTTACTGCAGATTACTCTGCAGCAGCTTCTGCTTTCTCTGAACGATCAACCAGCTCGATGTAAGCCATCGGCGCGTTGTCGCCTGCACGGAAACCACACTTCAGAATACGAGTGTAACCACCGGCACGGCTCGCGAAACGCGGGCCCAGCTCGTTAAACAGTTTTGCCACGATCTCGTTATCACGAGTGCGGGCGAATGCCAGACGACGATTAGCAACGCTGTCAGTCTTGGCAAGAGTAATCAGCGGCTCAACTACGCGACGCAGCTCTTTCGCTTTAGGCAGGGTCGTCTTGATGATTTCATGACGAACCAGTGAACCTGCCATGTTGCGGAACATAGCCTGGCGATGGCTGCTGTTGCGGTTCAGTTGACGACCACTCTTACGATGGCGCATGACCTTATCCTTCTCAGTAAAACCTTAACCTGTGATCCGGTTACTCGTCAGCAATGCTTGCCGGTGGCCAGTTTTCCAGGCGCATGCCCAGAGACAGACCACGTGAAGCCAGCACGTCTTTAATCTCGGTAAGAGATTTTTTACCCAGGTTCGGCGTTTTCAGCAACTCAACCTCGGTACGCTGTACCAGATCACCGATATAGTGGATAGCTTCTGCCTTGAGGCAGTTAGCAGAGCGGACAGTCAATTCGAGATCGTCAACAGGGCGCAGCAGGATCGGATCGAATTCTGGTTTCTCTTCTTTCACTTCCGGCTGACGAACATCACGTAAGTCAACGAAAGCTTCCAGTTGTTCTGCCAGGATGGTTGCCGCACGACGAATCGCCTCTTCAGGATCGATTGTGCCGTTGGTTTCCATTTCGATGACCAGCTTGTCCAGGTCGGTACGCTGTTCTACACGCGCTGCTTCAACATTGTAGGCAATACGCTCTACAGGGCTGTAGCATGCGTCGACCAGCAGACGGCCGATTGGGCGCTCATCTTCTTCCGAATGAATTCGGGCAGAAGCCGGCACATAACCACGACCGCGCTGAACTTTGATACGCATGCTAATAGCTGCGTTCTCATCGGTCAGGTGGCAGATCACGTGCTGCGGCTTGACGATTTCAACATCACCGTCGTGGGTGATGTCGGCTGCAGTCACAGGGCCAATGCCAGATTTATTCAGAGTAAGAATAACTTCATCTTTACCCTGAACTCTCACCGCCAGCCCTTTCAGGTTGAGCAGGATTTCAAGGATATCTTCCTGAACGCCTTCTTTGGTGCTGTACTCATGAAGTACACCATCAATCTCAACCTCGGTCACCGCGCAACCCGGCATCGATGAGAGCAGAATACGGCGCAGTGCGTTACCCAGAGTATGGCCAAAGCCACGCTCTAAAGGCTCAAGGGTCACCTTGGCGTGCGTCGAACTCACTTGCTCGATATCTACCAGGCGCGGTTTTAGAAACTCTGTCACAGAACCCTGCATTGTGTCCTCTCTTTGGTACTAAGCTTTACTTGGAGTAAAGCTCGACGATCAGGTGTTCGTTAATGTCCGCAGACAGATCAGAACGTTCTGGCTGACGCTTGAACGTACCTTCCATCTTGCCAGCATCAACTTCCAGCCAGGTTGGCTTTTCACGCTGCTCAGCCAGCTCCAGAGCGGCCTTCACGCGAGATTGCTTTTTCGCTTTCTCACGAATGCTAACAACGTCATTCGCTTTAACCTGATAAGAAGCGATGTTAACAACACGACCGTTTACCATGATTGCTTTGTGGCTAACCAGCTGACGTGATTCAGCACGAGTAGCGCCGAAGCCCATACGGTATACAACGTTGTCCAGACGACCTTCCAGCAGAGCCAGCAGGTTTTCACCTGTGTTGCCTTTCAGACGTGCTGCTTCTTTATAGTAGTTACGGAACTGACGCTCCAGCACACCGTACATACGGCGAACTTTTTGCTTTTCACGCAACTGCACACCATAGTCAGACAGACGCGGTTTACGCGCACCGTGCTGGCCAGGAGCTTGTTCAATTTTACACTTGGTATCGATCGCGCGAACGCCAGACTTAAGGAATAAGTCGGTGCCCTCACGACGGCTCAGCTTGAGCTTAGGACCCAAATATCTTGCCATTTTCTATCTCCAACTAACCTAAAAAACGAGCGTTATACGCGACGTTTTTTCGGCGGACGACAACCGTTATGAGGGATCGGAGTCACATCAGTAATATTAGTGATGCGGAAACCAGCGGCGTTCAGAGCGCGAACAGTAGATTCACGACCCGGACCCGGACCTTTAACCATAACTTCCAGATTCTTGATGCCGTATTCTTTTACGGCTTCTGCGCAACGCTCTGCTGCAACCTGAGCTGCGAACGGAGTGGATTTGCGAGAACCACGGAAACCGGAACCACCGGCTGTTGCCCAACCCAATGCGTTACCCTGACGATCAGTAATAGTAACGATGGTGTTGTTGAAAGAAGCATGGATATGAGCCACGCCGTCAGAGACTTGTTTTCTTACACGTTTACGTGCACGAACTGGTGCCTTTGCCATTATTCAATCACCCCGATTATTTCTTGATCGGTTTGCGCGGACCCTTACGGGTACGTGCGTTGGTCTTAGTACGCTGACCGCGCACTGGCAGACCACGACGATGACGCAAACCGCGATAGCAACCAAGATCCATCAGGCGCTTGATGCTCATGCTGATTTCACGGCGCAGATCACCTTCAACGACAAATTTGGCAACTTCGTCACGCAGCGTGTCGATTTGTTCTTCAGACAGCTCACTGATCTTAACATCTTCAGCGATACCCGCTGCAGCCAGAATGGCTTTAGAACGGGTCTTGCCGATGCCGTAGATCGAAGTTAACGCGATCACAGCATGTTTCTGATCAGGAATGTTAATGCCTGCTATACGGGCCACTATGCACTCCTACTATTTAATATGTACGCACCATGCTGAAAAGCCCGTTTTCAGGATACTCAAATGGAAACGTACAGACATACAAAAGATTGGCTGGCTAATCTAGCCAGCTCAACCCAACTTTGCAAGAAAAATATGCGAAATAATCAGCCTTGGCGCTGTTTATGCTTCGGCTCGGCACTGCAAATCACACGGATGACACCATCACGCTTAACGATTTTGCAGTTACGGCATAATTTCTTGACGGAAGCACGAACTTTCATTTTTACTCTCCGTAACTTCTCAGGCGACCAATTAGCGGCCGTAGCCTTTCAGGTTCGCCTTCTTCAATGCAGACTCATACTGACTGGACATCATCAGAGTTTGCACTTGAGCCATAAAGTCCATAATCACGACAACAACGATAAGCAGTGAGGTCCCACCGAAGTAGAACGGTACTTTCATTGCATCACGCATGAACTCCGGGATCAGGCAGATAAAAGTAATATAGAGCGCACCAACCAAAGTCAGGCGGGTCATTACTTTATCGATATACTTCGCCGTTTGCTCTCCCGGACGAATTCCTGGTACAAATGCACCGGACTTCTTCAGGTTATCTGCTGTTTCACGCGGGTTGAAGACCAACGCCGTGTAGAAGAAACAGAAGAAGATGATCGCAGACGCATAGAGTAACACATAAAGTGGTTGCCCAGGCTGCAAATACAGCGAAATTGTTGTCAGCCAGTTCCAACCAGTACCGCCCCCGAACCATGACGCGATGGTTGCCGGGAACAGAATAATACTGGAAGCGAAGATCGCCGGGATTACCCCCGCCATATTCACTTTCAGCGGTAAATGTGTGCTCTGTGCAGCATAGACACGACGACCTTGCTGACGTTTAGCGTAGTTCACCACAATGCGGCGTTGACCACGTTCAACGAAGACAACAAAGAACGTCACTGTAAATACTAATACTGCAACCAACAGCAACAGGAGGAAGTGCAGGTCGCCTTGACGCGCTTGCTCGATAGTATGGGCGATGGCTGGCGGGAGACCCGCGACAATACCGGCGAAGATAATGATTGAGATACCGTTACCGATACCACGCTCAGTAATCTGTTCGCCGAGCCACATCAGGAACATTGTCCCTGTGACCAGACTCACAACAGCGGTGAAATAGAATGCAAAGCCTGGGTTTAATACCAGGCCCTGCATACCAGGCATATTCGGAAGACCGGTAGCAATACCGATCGACTGGAATATTGCCAGCACCAGAGTACCGTAACGGGTGTACTGACTAATCTTACGACGTCCAGACTCCCCTTCTTTCTTCAACTCTGCCAGGGCCGGATGAACGACCGTCAGCAGCTGGATAATAATTGATGCCGAAATGTACGGCATAATACCCAGAGCAAAGATAGAAGCACGGCTGAGAGCACCACCAGAGAACATGTTGAACATTTCAATGATGGTGCCTCGCTGTTGCTCAAGCAGTTTGGCAAGTACAGCGGCATCGATACCAGGGATCGGAATAAAAGAGCCAATACGGAACACAATCAGCGCGCCGATAACAAACAGCAGTCTGCGTTTCAGCTCGCCAAATCCACCTTTGGCACTTTGAAAATCTAATCCCGGTTGCTTAGCCATCTGCTACTTATTCCTCAATTTTACCGCCAGCAGCTTCGATAGCAGCACGAGCACCTTTAGTAACACGCAGGCCACGAACAGTTACCGGAGTAGACACTTCACCAGCCAGGATCACTTTCGCGAACTCGATCTGGATACCGATAATGTTAGCTGCTTTCAGCGTGTTCAGGTCTACAACGCCGCCTTCAACTTTCGCCAGGTCAGACAGACGGATTTCCGCTGTGATCGCTGCTTTGCGAGAGGTGAAGCCGAACTTCGGCAGACGACGGTACAGTGGCATCTGGCCACCCTCGAAACCGCGACGTACGCCACCGCCAGAACGAGAGTTCTGACCTTTGTGACCACGACCACCGGTTTTGCCGAGGCCAGAACCGATACCACGACCCAGGCGTTTACCCGCCTTTTTAGAGCCTTCGGCCGGAGACAGAGTATTTAAACGCATCTCTTACTCCTCAACTTTAACCATGAAGTAAACCGCGTTGACCATACCACGAACAGCAGGAGTATCCTCGCGCTCAACGGTATGACCAATACGACGCAGACCCAGGCCAAGCAGCGTTGCCTTGTGTTTCGGCAGACGACCGATTGCACTGCGGGTTTGAGTGATTTTAATAGTCTTTGCCATGGTCAATTACCCCAGAATTTCTTCAACGGATTTACCACGCTTGGCAGCGACCATTTCTGGAGAATTCATATTTTCCAGGCCATCAATAGTTGCACGAACCACGTTGATCGGGTTGGTGGAACCATATGCTTTAGCCAGAACGTTATGAACCCCAGCAACTTCCAGAACGGCGCGCATTGCACCACCGGCGATGATACCGGTACCTTCTGAAGCTGGCTGCATGAATACACGAGAACCCGTGTGAACACCTTTTACAGGGTGCTGCAGGGTGCCGTTGTTCAGCGCGACGTTAATCATGTTGCGACGGGCTTTTTCCATCGCTTTCTGGATCGCTGCTGGAACTTCACGCGCTTTACCGTAACCAAAACCAACGCGACCGTTACCATCGCCTACTACAGTCAGAGCTGTGAAGGAGAAAATACGACCACCTTTAACGGTTTTAGATACGCGGTTTACCGCGATCAGCTTTTCCTGCAGTTCGCCAGCCTGTTTTTCGATGTGAGCCATCTTACACCTCTACCTTAGAACTGAAGGCCAGCTTCACGGGCAGCATCTGCCAGTGCCTGGACACGACCATGATATTGGAACCCGGAACGGTCAAAGGAAACATTGCTGATGCCTTTTTCCAGAGCGCGTTCAGCAACAGCTTTACCTACAGCTGCAGCGGCGTCTTTGTTACCGGTGTACTTCAATTGTTCTGAGATAGCTTTTTCTACAGTAGAAGCAGCTACCAGAACTTCAGAACCGTTCGGAGCAATTACCTGTGCGTAAATATGACGCGGGGTACGATGTACCACCAGGCGAGTTGCACCCAGCTCTTTGAGCTTGCGGCGTGCGCGGGTCGCACGACGGATACGAGCAGATTTCTTATCCATAGTGTTACCTTACTTCTTCTTAGCCTCTTTGGTACGCACGACTTCGTCGGCGTAACGAACACCCTTGCCTTTGTAAGGCTCAGGACGACGGTAGGCGCGCAGATCTGCTGCAACCTGACCGATCAGCTGTTTATCAGCGCCTTTCAGCACGATTTCAGTTTGAGTCGGGCATTCTGCAGTGATACCGGCCGGCAGCGGATGCTCAACAGGGTGTGAGAAGCCCAGAGACAGGCCTACTGCATTCCCTTTGATAGCTGCACGATAACCTACACCAACCAGCTGAAGCTTTTTAGTGAAGCCTTCGGTAACACCAACAACCATTGAGTTCAGCAGGGCACGCGCGGTACCAGCCTGAGCCCAACCATCCACGAAACCATCACGTGGACCGAAGGTCAGAGCGTTATCTGCATGTTTAACTTCAACAGCTTTGTTGAGGGTACGAGTCAGCTCGCCGTTTTTACCTTTGATCGTAATAACCTGACCGTCGATTTTTACATCAACGCCGGCAGGAATAACGACCGGTGCTTTAGCAACACGAGACATTCTTTCCTCCGATTAGGCTACGTAGCAGATAATTTCGCCACCAAGACCAGCCTGGCGCGCTGCACGATCAGTCATAACACCTTTAGAGGTAGAAACAACTGCGATACCAAGACCAGCCATAACTTTTGGCAGCTCATCTTTTTTCTTATAGATGCGCAGGCCTGGGCGGCTGACACGCTGAATGCTTTCTACAACAGCTTTACCCTGGAAATACTTGAGAGTAAGTTCCAGTTCCGGCTTGGTGTCGCCTTCAACTTTAAAATCTTCGATAAAACCTTCTTCCTTCAGCACGTTGGCAATTGCCACTTTCAGCTTGGCGGAAGGCATGGTGACCGCAACTTTGTTCGCGGCCTGACCGTTACGGATACGGGTCAGCATATCCGCGATCGGATCTTGCATGCTCATCTGTCTTTACTCCCGTGATTCAATTGGTAATTACCAGCTAGCCTTTTTCAAGCCTGGCACTTCACCGCGCATAGCGGCTTCACGCAGTTTGATACGGCTCAACCCAAACTTGCCCACATAACCATGTGGACGACCTGTTTGACGACAGCGGTTACGCTGACGAGACGGGCTGGAATCACGCGGCAGAGACTGCAGCTTGAGAACCGCATTCCAACGATCTTCGTCGGAAGCGTTCACATCAGAAATGATCGCTTTCAGTTCAGCGCGTTTAGCGAAGAATTTATCAGCTAAAGCTACGCGCTTTACTTCGCGTGCTTTCATTGATTGCTTAGCCATTCAGTAACCCTACCTTACTTGCGGAACGGGAAGTCAAAGGCAGCCAGCAGAGCACGGCCTTCTTCATCAGATTTCGCAGTAGTGGTAATGGTAATATCCAAACCACGCACGCGGTCGACTTTATCGTAGTCGATTTCTGGGAAGATGATCTGCTCACGGACACCCATGCTGTAGTTACCACGACCGTCGAAAGACTTAGCGGACAAGCCACGGAAGTCACGGATACGTGGAACAGCAATAGTGATCAGGCGCTCAAAGAACTCCCACATGCGTTCGCCACGCAGAGTTACTTTACAGCCGATCGGATAGCCCTGACGGATTTTGAAGCCTGCAACTGATTTGCGTGCTTTGGTGATCAGCGGTTTTTGACCGGAGATTGCTGTCAGGTCAGCTGCTGCGTTATCCAGCAGTTTCTTGTCAGCGATCGCTTCACCAACACCCATGTTCAGGGTGATCTTCTCGACCCGAGGGACTTGCATGACAGAATTGTAGTTAAACTCAGTCATGAGTTTCTTAACTACTTCGTCTTTGTAGTAATCATGCAGTTTCGCCATCGTACTACTCCAAATTACTTGATAGTTTCGCTGTTAGACTTGAAGAAACGGACTTTTTTACCGTCTTCGAATCTAAAGCCTACACGGTCAGCCTTGCCGGTAGCCGCATTGAAGATTGCAACGTTAGAAACCTGAATAGCAGCTTCTTTTTCAACGATGCCGCCTGGTTGGTTCAGGGCCGGAACCGGCTTCTGATGTTTCTTAACCAGGTTGATACCTTCAACGACGAGTTTGCCGGAAGACAGAACATTTTTCACTTTACCGCGTTTACCTTTATCTTTACCGGTTAACACGATAACTTCGTCATCACGACGGATTTTCGCTGCCATGATTCGCTCCTTAGAGTACTTCTGGTGCCAGAGAGATAATTTTCATGAACTTCTCAGTACGAAGTTCACGAGTTACCGGCCCAAAGATACGCGTGCCGATAGGCTGCTCGCTGTTATTGTTTAAAATAACGCATGCATTACCATCGAAGCGAATGACAGAACCGTCAGGGCGACGAACACCCTTCTTGGTGCGCACCACTACCGCCTTCAGCACATCACCTTTTTTGACCTTACCACGTGGAATTGCTTCCTTGATGGTGATCTTGATGATGTCGCCTACGCCTGCGTAGCGACGGTGCGAGCCACCCAGAACCTTGATACACATTACGCGACGTGCACCGGAGTTGTCGGCGACGTTCAGCATAGTCTGTTCTTGGATCATTTTAGTGCTCCGCTAATGTCAACTACTACCTGAGACTCTAAAATCAGAGCCGTTAAAAAGCCCCATATCGAGGGCGCGGCATTATAACACCGCTTCTGCAATATGGGTAGAAAAAATAAACGGCTCATCGCTGAGCCGTTTATTCGTATTGAGAACGCGTACTGTATTACAGAACCGCTTTCTCTACAACGCGAACCAGCGTCCAGGACTTAGTCTTGGACAGTGGACGGCATTCACGGATTTCAACCTTGTCGCCGATACCACATTCGTTGTTCTCGTCATGTACGTGCAGTTTGGTCGTACGCTTGATGAATTTACCGTAGATCGGGTGTTTCACAATGCGTTCGATAGCAACAACGATGGATTTCTCCATTTTGTCGCTAACAACACGACCTTGCAGAGTACGGATTTTATCGGTCATTACGCACCCGCCTTCTCAGTCAGTAAAGTCTTAACGCGTGCAACATTGCGACGCACTTGCTTCAGCAGGTGAGTCTGTTGCAGCTGGCCACTTGCAGCCTGCATACGCAGGTTGAACTGCTCACGCAGCAGGTTCAGCAGCTCAGCGTTCAGCTCTTCAACGCTCTTTTCACGCAGCTCTTTTGCTTTCATTACATCACCGTCTTAGTTACAAAGGTGGTTTTGATAGGCAGTTTCGCTGCTGCCAGGCCGAAGGCTTCACGGGCCAGCTCTTCCGGAACACCGTCCATTTCATACAGGACTTTGCCCGGTTGGATCAAGGCAACCCAGTACTCCACGTTACCTTTACCTTTACCCATACGAACTTCCAGCGGCTTCTCGGTGATCGGTTTGTCCGGGAATACACGGATCCAGATCTTACCTTGACGCTTAACTGCACGGGTCATTGCACGACGTGCTGCTTCGATCTGACGTGCAGTCAGACGACCACGGCCAACAGCTTTCAGACCGAAAGTGCCGAAGCTAACATCCGTACCCTGCGCCAGACCACGGTTGCGGCCTTTGTGCACTTTACGGAATTTTGTACGCTTTGGTTGTAACATCAGCGACGCTCCTTATTTACGGCCTTTACGCTGCTGCTTTTTAGGTTGAGCAGCCGGTTTTTCCGGTTGTTCAACAGCAGCCATACCACCCAGGATCTCACCTTTGAAGATCCATACCTTAACGCCGATTACACCGTAAGTGGTGTGCGCTTCAGAGGTGTTGTAGTCGATGTCAGCACGCAGAGTGTGCAGCGGTACGCGACCTTCACGATACCATTCGGTACGTGCGATTTCCGCGCCGCCCAGACGGCCGCTAACTTCAACTTTGATACCTTTAGCGCCCAGACGCATTGCGTTCTGTACAGCACGCTTCATAGCACGACGGAACATAACACGACGTTCCAGCTGAGAAGTGATGCTGTCAGCAACCAATTTAGCGTCCAGTTCAGGCTTACGAACTTCAGCGATATTGATCTGTGCAGGAACGCCAGCGATATCCGCTACGACCTTGCGCAGTTTTTCTACGTCTTCGCCTTTCTTACCGATAACGATGCCAGGACGAGCAGTGTGAATAGTCACACGGATGCTCTTAGCTGGACGCTCGATAACGATACGAGATACAGACGCTTTAGCCAGTTCCTTAGTCAGGTACTGACGTACTTTAAAATCGCTGTCCAGGTTGTCAGCGAATTCTTTGGTGTTCGCAAACCAGGTAGAGTTCCATGGTTTTACAATACCCAGGCGAATACCATTAGGATGTACTTTCTGACCCATTGCTAGTCTCCAGAGTCTCAGCGATCGGACACAACCACAGTAATGTGGCTGGTGCGCTTCAGGATGCGATCTGCACGACCTTTCGCACGCGGCATAATGCGCTTCATGCTTGGGCCTTCATCTACGAAAATTTTCGCAACTTTCAGATCGTCGATGTCAGCGCCATCGTTGTGTTCAGCGTTAGCAATGGCAGATTCCAGTACTTTCTTGACCAATACCGCAGCTTTCTTGTTGGTATAGGTCAGGATGTCCAGGGCCTGCGACACTTTCTTACCGCGAATCAGGTCAGCAACAAGGCGAACCTTCTGAGCAGAAGAACGAGCATGGCGATGTTGAGCTAAAGTTTCCATCTCTTCCTCCTACCTTATTTCTTCTTCGCTTTTTTATCAGCAGCGTGGCCGCGATAAGTACGAGTCGGTGCGAATTCACCCAGTTTGTGACCAACCATTTCGTCGGTAACAAAGACTGGAACGTGCTGACGACCATTATGGACAGCGATGGTCAAACCGATCATGTTAGGAAAGATCGTTGAACGACGGGACCAAGTGCGCAGGGGCTTCTTGTCTCCGCTTTCCACCGCTTTCTCTACCTTCTTCAGCAAGTGCAGGTCAATAAAAGGACCTTTCTTGAGAGAACGTGGCATGGCTTATCCTCTAAAATTATTTGCTACGGCGACGTACGATAAATTTATCAGTACGCTTGTTGCTGCGGGTCTTCTTACCTTTGGTCTGAACGCCCCACGGAGATACCGGGTGCTTACCAAAGTTACGACCTTCACCACCACCATGTGGGTGGTCGACTGGGTTCATCGCAGTACCGCGAACGGTAGGACGAACACCACGCCAGCGTGCAGCACCTGCTTTACCCAGAACGCGCAGCATATGCTCAGCATTGCCAACTTCGCCCAGAGTAGCGCGGCAGTCTGCTTCGACTTTACGCATTTCACCAGAACGCAGACGCAGGGTGACATAAGCACCGTCACGCGCAACGATCTGAACGTAAGTACCCGCGGAACGCGCCAGCTGACCGCCTTTACCTGGTTTCATTTCTACGTTATGAACGGTAGAACCAACCGGGATATTGCGCATCGGCAGGGTGTTGCCTGCTTTGATTGCAGCATCAACGCCAGACTGAATCTGGTCGCCAGCTTTCAGGCCTTTAGGGGCCAGGATGTAACGGCGTTCGCCGTCTTTGTACAGAACCAGCGCGATGTTCGCGGAACGGTTCGGATCGTACTCAAGACGTTCAACAACTGCTGGGATACCGTCTTTGTTGCGTTTGAAGTCAACAATACGATAAGCCTGCTTGTGGCCACCACCGATGTGACGAGTGGTGATACGGCCATTGTTGTTACGACCACCGGATTTGCTGTTTTTTTCCAGCAACGGAGCAAAAGGTTTGCCCTTGTGCAGCTCAGGGTTAACCACTTTAACTACGTGGCGACGACCCGGAGATGTCGGTTTACATTTAACAACTGCCATTGTATTACTCCTCCGACTTACTCAGCGCCGCCAACGAAGTCCAGATTCTGGCCTTCTTTCAGGGTGACGTAAGCTTTTTTCCAGTCGCTACGACGACCGATACGCTGTCCGTGACGTTTAACTTTCCCTTTAACTACCAGGGTGTTAACGACTTCGACTTCGACTTCAAACAGTTTCTGCACAGCAGCTTTGATCTCTGCTTTGGTCGCGTCTTTAGCAACTTTGAGAACGATGGTGTTTGTTTTTTCCATCGCAGTAGACGCTTTTTCAGAAACGTGCGGTGCGCGAAGCACCTTCAGCAGACGTTCTTCACGAATCATGCCAGCATCTCCTCAACTTGCTTAACAGCATCAGCAGTCATTACGACTTTGTCGAAGGCGATCAGGCTAACCGGGTCGATACCAGTCGCATCGCGTACGTCAACCTTGTGCAGGTTACGTGCGGCCAGGAACAGGTTCTCGTCCAGCTCACCGGTGATGATCAGCACATCTTCCAGAGCCATGTCTTTCAGTTTCTGTGCCAGCAGCTTAGTTTTAGGCGCTTCTACAGAGAACTTCTCGACAACGATCAGACGATCCTGACGTACCAGTTCGGACAGGATGCTTTTCAGCGCGCCGCGGTACATCTTTTTGTTAACTTTTTGACTGTGGTCCTGTGGACGCGCAGCGAAGGTCACGCCACCTGAACGCCAGATCGGGCTCTTGATAGAACCTGAACGCGCACGGCCGGTACCTTTCTGGCGCCATGGCTTTTTGCCAGAACCAGTTACTTCAGCACGAGTCTTCTGAGCACGAGTACCCTGACGAGCACCAGCTGCATAAGCAACAACAACCTGGTGAACCAGCGCTTCGTTGAAATCACGACCGAAGGTAGTTTCGGAAACAGTCAGCGCGCTCTGCGCGTCTTTCAATACTAATTCCATTGCTATCCCCTTACGCCTTCACAGCTGGTTTAACGATCAGGTCGCTACCGGTTGCACCCGGGACCGCACCTTTAACCAGCAGCAGGTTGCGCTCAGCGTCAACACGTACTACGTCCAGGCTCTGAACGGTTACACGTTCGTTGCCCAGCTGACCTGCCATTTTCTTGCCTTTGAACACTTTGCCCGGAGTCTGGTTCTGACCGATAGAACCCGGAACGCGGTGAGACAAGGAGTTACCGTGAGTAGCGTCCTGGGTACGGAAGTTCCAGCGCTTAACGGTACCAGCAAAACCTTTACCTTTAGAGGTACCGGTTACGTCAACTTTTTTAACGTCAGCAAACAGCTCAACGCTAATGTCCTGACCTACGGTGAACTCTTCGCCTTCAGCAAGACGGAATTCCCACAGACCACGGCCAGCTTCTACGCCAGCTTTAGCGAAGTGACCCGCTTCTGGTTTGGTTACACGGTTAGCTTTTTTAGCACCAGTGGTAACCTGAATAGCGCGGTAGCCATCGTTAGCCAGATCTTTAACCTGAGTAACGCGGTTTGCTTCAACTTCGATTACGGTTACTGGGATAGAAACGCCATCTTCAGTGAAGATGCGGGTCATACCCACTTTTTTACCGACTAAACCAATCATTGTTTCAACCTCTCAATCGCTCGATGACCTGATTAACCCAGGCTGATCTGCACGTCTACACCGGCAGCCAGATCCAGACGCATCAGAGCATCAACGGTTTTCTCAGTTGGCTCAACGATGTCAACCAGACGCTTGTGAGTGCGGATTTCGTACTGATCGCGCGCGTCTTTGTTAACGTGCGGAGAGATCAGAACGGTGAAGCGCTCTTTGCGGGTCGGCAGCGGGATCGGACCACGGACTTGCGCACCAGTGCGCTTAGCAGTCTCGACGATTTCCGCGGTTGATTGATCGATCAGACGATGATCAAACGCTTTAAGGCGGATACGGATTCTTTGGTTCTGCATGAGACCAGAGCTCCAATTATTTTATAAACGAAAATGATTACTCCTCAAACCCATTACGATTGATGGGAGAGTGTAACCGTTCTTACGTAGCTCCCCAATTGGGAGCATTGTTGAGTAACAAAATGAGCTACTCTGGTTCTGATTGAACCCGCCGTCAATTACGACAAGCCCGCGCATTATACGTAAATCTGGGCAAGACGCAAGTGCCGTTTAGAAATTAAGCGCCAAAGGCGCAGGATGCGTAAGAACGCGCAACATTTTATGGAATGTATTCTGCGTCGACTCTTTGTTTCGAGCCGCTACGCATCTGCGGTTTTTGTAGATTGCCTGACGGGCCGATTATAACGAGTATGCGCTCGAACCCGTTTGAGGCCTTATTCATGCTGACCACCCTCCCCTTTCTGCTGATCTATCTCTCATTGACTGCCTTACTGGTACATGCCGATATTCGCTTCGGCCTGCTCCCCGATAAGTATCTCTGCCCGCTGCTGTGGGCGGGACTGCTCTTTCAGCTCTGTATCCAGCCTGATTTTCTGCCGAACGCGGTGGCGGGGGCAATGGCAGGATATATTGGCTTCGCCGTTATTTACTGGGGCTACTGGTTTATCTGCCGGCGTGAAGGGATGGGATATGGCGATGTAAAATACCTGGCGGCGCTGGGTGCATGGCATGGCTGGTGCATACTGCCGGCGCTGGCTTTGCTTGCAGCGCTGATGGCGCTTCTTTGCATTCTGGTTTTTTCGTTAATCCGCCCTGATACGCAGGCATTAAAAAACCCGCTGCCTTTTGGGCCATTTCTGGCAGCAGCGGGTTTATGCGTTGGGTGGAAGACGTTGGTTATTCTTCCACTTTAATCTGTGACTGAAGATAGTTTTGCAGGCCGATTTTAGCAATGAGATCCAGCTCTGTTTCCAGCCAGTCAATATGCCCTTCTTCATCGGCCAGGATCTGGATCATCATATCTCGGCTGACGTAGTCATGTACGCTGTCAGCATAGGCAATGGCTTCACGGAGATCTTTGGCACCTTCCAGTTCCAGCCTGAGGTCGGAACGCAGCATTTCTTCGACATCTTCTCCGATGCCCAGCTTGCCGAGATCCTGCAGGTTTGGAATGCCTTCAAGGAATAAAATACGCTCGATATATTTATCAGCGTGTTTCATCTCATCTATAGATTCATGGTACTCAACGTCGTTTAAACGTTTGAGTCCCCAGTTTTTGAACATTCTCGCGTGAAGAAAGTACTGGTTGATTGCGACAAGCTCATTTCCCAATAATTTATTGAGATAACTTATGATTTTAACATCACCTTTCATTATGTAGTCCCTCCGCTTCCACTCATTGAAGCGTAGATCGGGCTACAGGGATGTCAAAAAAAAGATGGGCGCTTAGGCGATCTCTTTGTATTCCGGGATCTGCATCAGTTCGTCCTGCATGATTTCTCGCGCAGCACGTACACATTTACCGCATTGATTTCCCACCGGAACAAATTTGCGAAGCTGCTGGAATGACTGGGGCTGAAACTGGCGAACGGCCTGACGTATTTTTTTGTCGCTTACACCATTACATAAACAAACGTACATAAAAACTCCCGTTCAAATTATGCGCAAAGTGTAAGTGAGAATGGTTATGATTACAATAGCACAAACGCCAGAATGCGGGGCGGGAGCAGGCAAAAAATGCGAAATTTTGTGACGACGCCTGAGCAGTAGAAAACAAAAAAGGACGCCGAAGCGTCCTTTTTTAATTCAGGGATAATTAATTAGCCCAGAACTTTAGCAACAACGCCCGCGCCAACGGTACGGCCGCCTTCACGGATTGCGAAACGCAGACCGTCGTCCATCGCGATTGGGTGGATCAGAGTCACAACCATCTTGATGTTGTC
>NZ_WSPD01000036.1:0-17156 GCF_026319105.1 Enterobacter sp. HSTU-ASh6
CCAGCAGAATAAACAGGCTGGTCCACTTGAAGAAAGCGCCCAGGTTAAGGCGAATACCGCCCCAGTAGAGCAGGAAACCGAGCACCACGGCGGTGGCAAGCCCCAGCAAGGCGCCTACCGGTGGCCAGATCCCCACATCCTGCTGGAATGCCGCCAGCAGGAAGAAAACCGACTCCAGCCCTTCACGCGCGACGGCGAAAAAGACCATCATGATCAGCGCCCAGCCGTGGTTATTGCCCTTTTGCAGCGCGTTATCCACCGCCTGTTCCAGCTGCACCTTCACGTTACGCGAGACTTTACGCATCCAGAACACCATCCAGGTGAGGATCACCACCGCAATCACAGCGACGATACCTTCAAACAGCTCCTGCTCTTTCTGCGGGAACTCCCCGGTGGTTTCGTTAATAAGGATACCCAGACCCAGACAGAGCGCCGCGGCAAGGAAAACCCCGACCCACATCACGCCAATCCAGCGCCCACGCTGGGTTCGCTTCAGATAACTGGCGATGAGGCTAACGATGAGGGCAGCTTCGAGCCCTTCACGTAACATAATGAGAAATGGAACAAACATGCCGACACCTTAAATGTTTATCGCGGTCAACTGATGCAAAGAAAGGTAAATTCTTGTGATAGTGATTATCATTACCGCGAAAAGAAACACAAGCGAAATGTACGCTGTTTTGATGACGAGTTGTAAACGCAAAGCCTGATAATAATGACGTACGTAACGTTCAGGTTTATAAGTTATAACGAAAATGCCCATTTACGCTGATTCAGGGCTGTGGCTAAATATCCGCCTCGCAACCTAACTGAAAATAAACCATGTTTAAAATTGTCCATTTCCTGCTGGCGCTGGTGATTATTCTTGCGCTGGCCTGGCTTACGAGTTTTGACCGCCGAAAAATTCGCCTTCGTTTTGTTTTACAGCTGATTGTTATTGAAATTGCGCTGGCGTTCTTTTTCCTGCATGCCGAAAGCGGGTTATTCCTGATTAAATACGTCTCAGGATTTTTTGAGTCACTGCTCAAATTTGCCAGCGAAGGCACCAATTTCGTCTTTGGCGGAATGGGGGAAAAAGGGCTGGCGTTCATTTTCCTCGGCGTGCTTTGCCCGATTATTTTTATTTCCGCGCTGATTGGTATTCTTCAGCACTGGCGCATTCTGCCGATTTTTATTCGGGTGATTGGCACGCTGCTGTCCAAACTGAACGGTATGGGCAAGCTGGAATCCTTTAACGCGGTGAGTTCGCTGATCCTCGGTCAGTCTGAAAACTTCATTGCCTACAAAGGCGTGCTGGGCGATCTCTCTTCTCGTCGTCTGTTCACCATGGCGGCCACGGCCATGTCGACGGTCTCCCTGTCGATTGTCGGCGCCTATATGACCATGCTCGATGCCAAATATGTCGTCGCGGCACTGATTCTCAACATGTTCAGCACCTTTATTATTCTCTCGGTCATCAACCCGGCGCGCCCGGAAGCGGAGGCGGAGGTTAAGCTCGAAAAACTGCATGAATCCCAGAGTTTCTTCGAGATGCTCGGCGAATATATTCTGGCCGGTTTTAAAGTGGCGATGATTATTCTGGCTATGCTGATCGGCTTTATCGCCCTTATTAGCGCCGTTAACGCCCTCTTCTCCAGCGTATTTGGCATGAGCTTCCAGCAGATCCTGGGGTATGTATTTTATCCCCTGGCGTGGCTGGTGGGGATTCCGCTCAGTGACGCCTTAAACGCGGGCAGTATTATGGCAACTAAGCTGGTGGCGAATGAATTTGTGGCGATGATTGAGCTGCAAAAAATTGCGCATCAGATGTCCCCGCGCGGGCTGGGAATTTTATCCGTCTTCCTGGTGTCGTTTGCGAACTTTGCCTCCATCGGCATCGTGGCGGGCGCGATCAAGGGCCTGAACGAGCAGCAGGGGAACGTCGTATCGCGTTTCGGTCTGCGTCTGGTCTACGGCGCGACGCTGGTGAGTTTGCTGTCGGCGAGCTTTGCGGGGTTGGTGTTGTAATTTTTTGCCGGGTGACGCGCAGCGATCCCGGCCTACGATACAACAACGGCGGGTTATCCCGCCGTTTTTCATTAAAACTGTACGCACACCGGCTGGTCGACACGCATCACCGACTCCTGCGCAAAGCGGGACTTATATATCCCGCGTAACGCTTCGATGTTCTTCTCGCTCTGCGCATCGTTACCGTGGATCAGCATCAGCGCCTTGCTCGGTTCACGCGCCACTTTCCCGTCGTTCCCCAGCCACTGCCCCCGCGCGTCAAACACCGTTAAGCCATCGCGAAAACGCGGCGTCACGTCCTGGTCGACAAACTGCTGCCATTCGTTGCTGGTGATCTGCGCCCCGGCCGGACGATTCAGTCCAAAATAGAGCGTGGTTTGCTGCATCTGGTTATCCGCTTTGCAGGTTTCAACCGTAGCGTGCTGCGACGGTACGGTGCAGCCTGCCAGCAGCAATAATGCCCCTGCCATTAACCCTGTTTTGATTGTCATGTGTCGCTATCCTCATTGTTATAAGCACAGCGATATCAACGTAAATTGCAGAATTTAGCAAGAGAGGTTTATTCCCTCTCCCCGTTGGGGAGAGGGTTAAGGTGAGGGGGAGGATTATTCAGGCTGCAGCTTAGACGGCGGTGCAGAGTGGTAGTGCGCGTCTGCTTCGGCAAAACGTTTCTGCATGGAGGCAGACGGTGCTTTACCCAGCAGGCTGAAGACCACGATACCGATACTGCCGAAGATGAAGCCCGGGATGATTTCGTACAGCCCCAGCCACGCGAACTGTTTCCAGACGATAACGGTGACCGCACCGATAATCATCCCCGCCAGCGCGCCGTTACGGGTCATGCGTGACCACATAACGGAGAACAGCACCACCGGACCAAACGCCGCACCGAAGCCTGCCCACGCGTAGCTCACGAGGCCCAGCACGCGGTTTTCCGGGTTGGCCGCCAGCGCAATCGCCACCAGCGCCACCAGCAGCACCATAAAGCGCCCTACCCACACCAGCTCTTTCTGGCTCGCGCCTTTACGCAGGAAGGCTTTGTAGAGGTCTTCGGTGATGGCACTGGAGCAGACCAGCAGCTGACAGCTCAGGGTGGACATCACCGCCGCGAGAATGGCGGAGAGCAGAATACCGGCAATCCACGGGTTAAACAGAATCTGCGCCAGCTCGATAAACACGCGCTCGGCGTTCTGGTTCACCGCACCCGCCTGCGCCGGGTTATTGCTGAAGTACGCGATACCGAAGAAGCCTACCGCACACGCCCCGGCCAGGCAGAGGATCATCCACGTCATACTGATACGACGGGCATGAACGATGGTGTGGTGAGAGTCCGCGGCCATAAAGCGCGCCAGAATGTGTGGCTGACCGAAGTAGCCCAGACCCCAGCCCATCAGCGACACGATGGCGACAA
Organism: Enterobacter sp. HSTU-ASh6; assembly: GCF_026319105.1. Lineage (NCBI taxonomy): Bacteria > Pseudomonadati > Pseudomonadota > Gammaproteobacteria > Enterobacterales > Enterobacteriaceae > Enterobacter > Enterobacter sp. HSTU-ASh6. The sequence goes on from NZ_WSPD01000036.1 coordinate 3,419, forward strand.
AGTTCAGCCCTTTAAGCATATCGACGTTTTCAATGCTCTTCTGCTTGATCACTTCCAGCGATTCACCAAAGCCGCCGACGGTGAAAATCACAATCACCGGGGTCAGGATCAGCGCGAAAATCATCAGACTCGCCTGCACGGTGTCAGTCCAGCTAACGGCGAGGAAGCCGCCCACGAAGGTGTACAGGATAGTGGCGGCAGCACCGGCCCACAGGGCGGTTTCGTAGCTCATGCCGAAGGTGCTTTCGAAGAGGCGCGCACCGGCCACAATGCCGGAGGCACAATAGATGGTAAAGAACAGCAGAATAACGACAGCAGAGATAATGCGCAGGATGCGGCTGTTATCTTCAAAGCGTCCGGTGAAGTAATCCGGCAGCGTCAGGGCGTTATTGTTGGCTTCGGTATGCACGCGCAGACGGCCTGCCACCAGCTTCCAGTTGATCCATGCGCCCACGGTCAGACCGATGGCGATCCAGCTTTCGGAGATACCGGAGATGAAAATCGCCCCCGGCAGACCCATCAGCAGCCAGCCGCTCATGTCCGATGCACCCGCCGAGAGTGCGGTCACCATCGGGCCTAAACTGCGTCCGCCCAGAATGTAGTCGTCAAAGTTTTTCGTTGAACGCCATGCCAAAAACCCTATCAGGATCATGCCAAAAATATAAACGAGAAATGTCACCAGCATCGGTGTGCTAATTGCCATTCAAATTCTCCAAAAGTGTCGAGCGACAACCATCCAGGTTGCCTTGTTATATGATCACCGGAACGAGGTGATGGTATCTTGTGTTTCGGTTGGGCGCGCTATCCTGCCGTATGCGCCTCCCGCTGACAAACGATTTAACACTGCATTTACATCAATTTCATCCCCGGTTTGATACGAGTTTCCTATAGGTTGCACTCGCTCACGCTTTTATGGGTTGCACCTTTGAAAAGTGTTAACTCCCGCATAAAACCAGGCTTCCCGTCACGGGTCTGGTGCGTTTTTTCAGCTAACCATTCATTAACAATCCATTCATTTTCTGGGTTGCAGACCAGGTCACATTTAACACGGTTGCACAAAGTTGCAACATGGTGGATATTTCACGCTAACGACCAAACACGATGAAAGAACAACAGGAGCTTTGGCATGGGTATGACCACCATGGGGGTTAAGCTGGATGACGCTACCCGCGAACGGATTAAGACCGCAGCAACCCGCATTGACCGCACGCCGCACTGGTTAATTAAGCAGGCGATTTTTAACTACCTCGAAAGACTCGAGAGCGACGAGGGCCTGCCGGAGCTGCCTGCCCTGCTCGCCGGTGCCGCCAATGAAAGCGAGGAAGCACCGGTCACGGGCGACGAAACTCACCAGCCGTTCCTCGAATTCGCCGAGCAGATCCTGCCGCAGTCCGTCAGCCGCGCCGCCATTACCGCCGCATACCGTCGCGCCGAAACCGACGCGGTACCAATGCTGCTGGAGCAGGCCCGTCTGCCGGAGGAGATTGCCGCCCGGGCGCACAGCCTGGCGTATCAGCTGGCAGACAAACTGCGTAACCAGAAAACCGCCACCGGCCGCGCCGGGATGGTACAGGGTCTGCTGCAGGAGTTCTCCCTCTCTTCACAGGAAGGTGTGGCGCTGATGTGTCTGGCGGAAGCGCTGTTGCGTATTCCGGATAAAGCCACCCGCGACGCGCTGATCCGCGACAAGATCAGCAACGGTAACTGGCATTCGCACATTGGCCGCAGCCCGTCGCTGTTCGTTAACGCCGCGACCTGGGGCCTGCTGTTTACCGGTAAACTGGTCTCGACCCATAACGAAGCCAACCTCTCCCGCTCCCTGAACCGCATTATCGGTAAGAGCGGCGAGCCGCTGATCCGCAAAGGCGTGGACATGGCGATGCGCCTGATGGGCGAGCAGTTTGTGACCGGCGAAACCATTGCCGAAGCGCTGGCGAATGCCCGCAAACTGGAAGATAAAGGTTTCCGTTACTCCTATGACATGCTGGGCGAAGCCGCCCTGACCGCCGCCGACGCGCAGGCCTACATGGTTTCGTATCAGCAGGCAATCCACGCCATCGGCAAGGCCTCTAACGGCCGTGGTATTTATGAAGGCCCGGGCATCTCAATTAAGCTCTCCGCCCTGCACCCGCGCTACAGCCGCGCGCAGTACGACCGGGTAATGGAAGAGCTCTATCCGCGCCTGAAGTCCCTGACCCTGCTGGCGCGCCAGTATGATATCGGGATCAACATCGACGCCGAAGAGGCCGACCGTCTGGAGATCTCCCTCGATCTGCTGGAAAAACTGTGCTTCGAGCCGGAGCTGGCGGGCTGGAACGGCATTGGTTTCGTTATCCAGGCCTACCAGAAGCGCTGCCCGTTCGTCATTGATTACCTGATTGACCTCGCCAGCCGCAGCCGTCGCCGCCTGATGATCCGTCTGGTGAAAGGCGCCTACTGGGACAGCGAAATCAAACGCGCGCAGATGGAAGGGCTGGAAGGCTATCCGGTGTATACCCGCAAGGTCTACACCGATGTCTCTTACCTCGCCTGTGCGAAAAAGCTGCTTGGCGTGCCGAACCTGATCTATCCGCAGTTCGCCACCCACAACGCCCACACCCTGGCGGCGATTTACAGCCTGGCCGGGCAGAACTACTATCCGGGCCAGTACGAGTTCCAGTGCCTGCACGGCATGGGTGAACCGCTGTACGAACAGGTGACCGGGAAAGTGGCGGACGGCAAGCTCAACCGCCCATGCCGTATTTACGCCCCGGTGGGCACCCACGAAACCCTGCTGGCGTACCTGGTGCGTCGTCTGCTGGAAAACGGTGCGAACACCTCCTTCGTAAACCGTATCGCCGACACCACGCTGCCGCTGGACGAGCTGGTGGCCGATCCGGTACTGGCTGTTGAGAAGATGGCGGCTCAGGAAGGTCAGATTGGCCTGCCGCATCCGAAGATTGCCCTGCCGCGCGAGCTGTACGGCAAAGGCCGCGTTAACTCGGCGGGTCTGGATCTCGCCAACGAACACCGACTGGCCTCCCTCTCCTCTGCCCTGCTCAACAGCGCGCTGCAGAAATGGCAGGCCAAACCGATGCTGGAGCAGCCGGTTGTTGACGGTGAAATGCAGCCGGTGATCAACCCGGCGGAGCCAAAAGATATCGTCGGCTACGTGCGTGAAGCCACCGACGCGGAAGTGGAGCAGGCGCTGGAGAGCGCGGTGAACAACGCCCCTATCTGGTTCGCCACCCCGCCGCAGGAGCGCGCCGCCATTCTGGAACGCGCGGCGGTGCTGATGGAAGATCAGATGCAACAGCTTATCGGCATTCTGGTGCGCGAAGCGGGGAAAACCTTCAGCAACGCCATTGCCGAAGTGCGCGAGGCGGTCGACTTCCTGCATTATTACGCAGGCCAGGTGCGCGATGATTTCGATAACGAAACCCACCGTCCGCTGGGTCCAGTCGTCTGTATCAGCCCGTGGAACTTCCCGCTGGCAATCTTCACCGGCCAGATTGCCGCCGCCCTGGCCGCAGGCAACAGCGTGCTGGCCAAACCGGCAGAGCAAACCCCGCTGATTGCCGCGCAGGGTATCAACATCCTGCTGGAAGCCGGCGTGCCGGCGGGCGTGGTTCAGTTGCTGCCAGGACGTGGTGAAACGGTAGGCGCCAGACTGACCGCCGATAACCGCGTGCGCGGCGTGATGTTCACCGGTTCAACCGAAGTGGCCTCCCTGCTGCAGCGCAATATTGCCACCCGTCTGGATGCGCAGGGTCGTCCGACTCCGCTCATCGCCGAAACCGGCGGGATGAACGCCATGATCGTCGACTCCTCCGCGCTCACCGAGCAGGTGGTGGTTGACGTGCTGGCCTCCGCCTTTGACAGCGCTGGTCAGCGCTGCTCCGCCCTGCGCGTGCTGTGCCTGCAGGATGACGTGGCCGACCACACGCTGAAGATGCTGCGCGGCGCGATGGCCGAATGCCGCATGGGCAACCCGGGCCGTCTCACCACCGACATCGGGCCGGTGATCGACGCGGAAGCGAAAGCCAATATCGAAAACCATATTCAGGCGATGCGCGCGAAAGGCCGTCCGGTGTTCCAGGCCGTGCGTGAAACCAGTGAAGATGCCCGCGAATGGCGTACCGGCACCTTTGTGCCGCCAACGCTGATTGAGCTGGCAAGCTTCGACGAGCTGAAAAAAGAGGTCTTCGGTCCGGTACTGCACGTAGTGCGCTACAACCGCAATAACCTCAACGCGCTGATTGAGCAGATCAACGCCTCCGGCTATGGCCTGACGCTCGGGGTGCATACCCGTATCGACGAGACCATCGCGCAGGTCACCGGTAACGCCAAAGTGGGTAACCTGTATGTTAACCGCAACATGGTCGGCGCGGTCGTGGGCGTGCAGCCGTTCGGCGGCGAAGGCCTCTCCGGCACCGGTCCGAAAGCGGGCGGCCCGCTCTACCTGTACCGTCTGCTGGCGAACCGTCCGGAGAACGCGCTGGGCGTAACGCTGGCGCGTCAGGACGCGGACTATCCGGTAGACGCGCAGCTGAAAACCGTGCTGACGCAGCCGCTGGAAGCCCTCATCACATGGGCGGAAAAACGTCCTGAACTGCGTGCCCTCGCACAGCAGTACGGCGAGCTGGCACAGGCCGGTACGCAGCGTCTGCTGCCAGGGCCAACCGGCGAGCGCAACACCTGGACGCTGATGCCGCGCGAGCGCGTGCTGTGCGTGGCGGATAACGAGCAGGACGCGCTGGTGCAGTTGGCCGCAGCGATGGCAACCGGTTGTGAAGTGCTGTGGCCGGAAGATGCGCTGCACCGCGACCTGGCAAAACAGCTGCCGAAAGCGGTCTCGTCGCGCATTCACTTCGCGAAGGCCGATGCGCTGCTGACGCAGCCGTTTGACGCAGTGATTTATCACGGTGATTCTGACCAGCTGCGCGAACTGTGCGAGCAGGTGGCGGCCCGCAGCGGGGCGATTGTTTCGGTGCAGGGCTTCGCGCGCGGGGAAACCAACCTGCTGCTGGAGCGTCTGTATGTGGAACGTTCGCTTAGCGTCAATACCGCGGCGGCAGGCGGTAACGCCAGCCTGATGACAATCGGCTAACGCTGTGCTAATAAGGCTCCGGAGACGGAGCCTTATTTAATTGGGGAGTGTATGAAACGATTTCTTATCGCAGGTGCAGCACTGCTGCTGAGCGCCAGCGCGCTGGCCGACGAGTGCGACAAAGCGACCACCCAGCTTGAACTGAATACCTGTAGCGCGCAGCAGTATCAGGCTGCCGATAAAAAGCTCAACCAGACGTATCAGGCGGCCATCAAGCGCGCGGCAGCCCCTCAGCGCGACCTGCTGAAAAAAGCGCAGCAGGCCTGGATTGCCCTGCGCGATGCGGACTGTACGTTTATCGGTTCGGGTACGGAAGGCGGCAGCATTCAGCCGATGATTGTTAATCAGTGCCTGGCGGAGAAAACCGCGGAGCGTGAAGCGTTTCTGGCCTCGCTGATGCAGTGTGAAGAGGGCGACTTAAGCTGTCCCCTCCCCCCGACCCTCTCCCCATAGGGGCGAGGGAGAAAAGACAGCACAGAACAGTCCCCTCTCTCCTTTGGGGAGAGGGTTAGGGTGAGGGGAACTAACGCACGCGGATCCCTTCGATAATCATCCGCTGCACGTTTTCCAGGGTGCTGTGGAAAAACGCTTCATCCTGAAGCGTTTTTCCGGTCACCGCCTCAACCTGGGCCGCAAAGTCAGCGTAATGCTGGGTTGAAGCCCAAATCATAAAGATCAGATGATGCGGGTCGACGGGTGCCAGCTTTCCGCTGGCCACCCATCCGGCAATAATGGCCGACTTGTCGTCAACCAGCTGTTTTAAATCCCCCGTCAGCTCCGCCTGCAGCAGCGGTGCGCCCTGCAGCATCTCCAGACAGAACAGCCTTGAGGCCTGCGGGTAATCGCGCGAGACCTCCAGCTTCAGGCGAATGTACTCTTTGATTGCCACCAGCGGGGCTAACTCTTCGCGGAACGCTTTCAGCGGCGCCAGCCAGATGTCGAGGATCTGCTGCATCACCGCGACATACAGCGCCTCTTTCGACGGGTAATAGTAGAGCAGATTGGTTTTGGACACCCCGGCCTGCTCCGCCACCTGCTCCAGGCGCGTGCCGTGAATACCAAACTGTGAAAAAGTCTCCAGCGCCGCGCTGAGGATCGCCTGCTTCTTGGCACTCACGGCCTGCGAACGTTTACCTGGTGTTTTCACTGCGCCTTGTGTCATTCCCGCTCTCCTTATTGGTTTGCCATAGCATAGCAAAAGCCCTGCTTTCTCTCGACATTTTGGGGTACAGAGTCTGTGCAAAATCGACAAGGAAAAGCTATTGTGAGAGGCCAATGCGAATGCGACTAACCGTTCTTTATAGCGGGTTCCTCGGCCCTTTAGACGGTCCGCTTTGTGCCAGAAGCGGGCGTTGCTAACATCAATTCAGAAGTTCACCATAGAAGAAGTTGTGAATAATTTGATTGGCTTATAGTGGTAAACCACGCCAACATATCATCATGGAGGCTGTTTAATGAGTTGCGATCGGTGCCTGGATTTATGTGTTAAATACGTTATCCGCCAACCTGAACAATTACGTAAAGCAATCCGTATTGCAAAGAATGCGCTCAGCGAAGGGGTTCTGGCCGAAATTGATGCAACGGATGACTGGAATCAATACAGCTTTCAAGAGTGTGCTGAAAAGATGATATGGGGCGATATCGTCGATTACCATTTTGTTTGTAGGCACTGTGAAACTAAGTTTGTATTAGGTGCTGAAACTTACCATGGCAGCGGTGGGTATTGGTCGCCCGAGAATGAAAAACCATCGGAAATAATTGACTAATTTCCACTCCTCGCTCAAAGCAGTAATTCTTTTCCCGGAGGCGCCAGAGGCGCCCCCTAATTTTAAAAAATTAACTTAAGTCTTTATTTCCGACTCACCACGACTCATCGGCAGCCTTTTTACTCATTTTTCTTTACCCTGCACCACATTGTGCATACAACTGTCACCGTCCAGTTCTGCTGGAGTTAATATTATTGGACTGGTAGAGTGATGCCGTTACACATAATGATTAAAAAGGATTTAATTTATGTCAAAAAAAACAAAAACGTTGGCTGCCGTCCCCTTCTTCCTCATATCTATTGCAATGACAGGATGCATACAACGCGAGGTTGTCGTTAATCATGTGCAGGATGTCACCTCTGGAGACCGGGCTGAAGTGAGAATTGTTGGTTTTACCAGCGATACTATGATGTGGGGGGATTTTGATTGTAATCAGCCATATAAGATGCCTCCAAAAGGATACTACCCTCACGTAAGAACAACTTTCGAAAGTAGCCCCGTATATATCGATAAGGGCTTTAAAAAATCAAAATTGCCAGATGGCGTATACCCTCTTGACCGCGCAGAATATTATGTTCGAGCGGGGAAATTATTAGGCGTATGGCCTTCAAACCATCTTAGCGATGGTAGACTTTGTACTAAAGACTTTGTTATCCGGCCTGAAAAAGACAAATTATATGAATTCAGGAACCGGAATGACGACAACATGTGTTATTTTGAGTTATATGAGATAAATAAATCAACTGGGGCAGCAACCAGGATGAAAATGACAAGCTATAGAGATATGTGTCCTAAATAATTATCTTAGAAGCGCCCCACTGAATAATGGAAGCTTGATAGTCATCGGTGAGGCGCGTCAGTGTCCTTTTGCACATTTGCCCCTGTGTTTCCCAAACGGAAATGCAGCATTTGAAAAGAGTAAAGAAATTTGCGAATGGAGCACCACTATCTTTGTTGTCTGATGATGGGTTGTTCCGCACCAGGATCGTTGTCGCATTACCCTCACCTCCCCTGCACCGTCATCGCGCACCGTTGCCTGCTTTGCGTGCATTACTTTTGACCATTTAGTCCACTTTATTTGATTTCAATTCACCAACCTCTGATTAACACATTAATAACAAAGCCTTTTTAAAAACTGGCATCCCCTTTGCAGAACCCTTTTCACGAGGCTTAACAGGATATGCAGGATGCAGCGCCACGTCTGACTTTCACCCCACACTGAGATGAAGAGAGGTTCGTGATGAAAATTGGCGTATTTGTACCGATCGGCAACAACGGCTGGCTTATCTCGACCACCGCACCGCAATACATGCCTACCTTCGAGCTGAATAAAGCCATCGTGCAAAAAGCGGAGCACTACCATTTCGACTTTGCGCTCTCGATGATCAAGCTGCGCGGCTTTGGTGGCAAAACCGAATTCTGGGATCACAACCTGGAGTCTTTCACCCTGATGGCCGGGCTGGCCGCGGTCACCTCGCGGATTCAGATTTACGCGACCGCCGCCACGCTCACCCTGCCTCCGGCCATCGTGGTGCGCATGGCCTCGACCATCGACTCCATCTCCGGCGGGCGCTTTGGCGTCAACCTGGTCACCGGCTGGCAAAAGCCGGAGTACGAGCAGATGGGGCTGTGGCCGGGTGACGATTACTTCTCTCGTCGCTACGACTACCTCACCGAATACGTGCAGGTGCTGCGCGACCTGTGGGGTACCGGCAAAAGCGATTTCAAAGGGGATTTCTTCACCATGAACGACTGCCGCGTCAGCCCGCAGCCGTCGGTTCCCATGAAGGTGATTTGTGCCGGGCAGAGCGACGCGGGAATGGCATTCTCGGCGAAATATGCCGACTTCAACTTCTGCTTCGGTAAAGGCGTCAACACGCCAGCCGCCTTCGCCCCGACCGCCGCGCGGATGAAAGAGGCCGCCGACAAAACCGGGCGCGACGTGGGCTCGTATGTGCTGTTTATGGTCATCGCCGACGAAACCGACGACGCCGCCCGCGCGAAATGGGAGCGCTATAAAGACGGCGCCGACGAGGAGGCCCTGAGCTGGCTCACCGAACAGAGCCAGAAAGATACCCGCTCCGGGGCGGATACCAACGTGCGCCAGATGGCCGACCCGACTTCCGCTGTCAACATCAACATGGGCACGCTGGTCGGCTCGTACGCCAGCGTCGCCAGAATGCTTGACGAAGTGGCGGCCGTTCCCGGCGCGGAAGGCGTCCTGCTCACCTTCGATGATTTCCTTACTGGCGTGGAAACCTTCGGCGAGCGCATCCAGCCGCTGATGCAATGCCGCGCCCATATCCCTGCCGTCACGAAGGAGGTGGCGTAATGACGACTCTGAACGCACGCCCGGAAGCCATTACCTTTGCGCCTGAGCAGAGCGCGCTGATTGTCGTGGATATGCAAAACGCCTACGCCAGCCCCGGCGGGTATCTGGACCTGGCGGGGTTCGACGTCTCGGCGACGCAACCGGTGATCGAGAATATCAAAACCGCCGTAGCTGCCGCACGCGCCACCGGTATGCTCATTGTCTGGTTCCAGAACGGCTGGGACGACCAGTACGTTGAGGCCGGCGGCCCCGGTTCACCGAACTTTCACAAATCGAACGCCCTGAAAACCATGCGCAAGCGGCCCGAGCTGCAGGGCAAACTGCTGGCGAAAGGCGGCTGGGATTATCAGCTGGTGGATGAACTGGTCCCGCAGGAAGGCGATATTGTGCTGCCCAAACCGCGCTACAGCGGCTTTTTCAACACCCCGCTCGACAGCCTGCTGCGCAGCCGGGGGATACGCCATCTGGTGTTCACCGGCATCGCCACCAACGTCTGCGTGGAGTCCACCCTCCGCGACGGCTTCTTCCTGGAATATTTCGGCGTGGTGCTGGAAGACGCGACCCATCAGGCCGGGCCGGAATTCGCCCAGAAAGCGGCCCTGTTCAATATCGAAACCTTTTTTGGCTGGGTCAGTAACGTCGCGGAGTTCTGCGACGCCCTGAATCCTCCACTCGCCCGTATCGCCTGAGGAGAAAAACGATGCCGAAATCCGTGATTATTCCGCCGGGCACCAGCACGCCCATCGCCCCGTTTGTGCCCGGCACGCTCGCCGACGGCGTGGTGTACGTCTCCGGCACGCTACCGTTTGATAAAGACAACAACGTGGTGTTTATCAACGACCCAAAGGCGCAAACCCGCCACGTGCTGGAAACCATCAAAAAGGTGATCGAAACAGCGGGTGGCACGATGGAGGATGTGACCTTCAACAGCATCTTTATCACCGACTGGAAAAACTACGCCGCGATTAACGAAATCTACGCGGAGTTCTTCCCCGGCGATAAACCGGCCCGGTTCTGCATTCAGTGCGGGCTGGTGAAGCCGGAGGCGCTGGTTGAGATCGCCACCGTTGCCCACATCGCGAAGTGAGGCGGCCATGAAACTCTCCGTCTCACCGCCTCCGTATGAGGGGGCACCCGCGGTGGTCCTGATTGCCGGTCTCGGCGGCAGCGGCAGCTACTGGCTGCCCCAGCTCGCCGCGCTGGAGCAGGAGTACCAGGTGGTCTGTTATGACCAGCGCGGAACGGGCAATAACCCCGATACTCTGCCGGAAGGGTACAGCCTTGCGCAGATGGCGGACGAACTGGCCCGGGCGCTGGCGGAGGCCGGGATTGCCCGCTACAGCGTCGTCGGCCATGCGCTCGGGGCGCTGGTCGGCCTCCAGCTGGCGCTGGATCATCCCGACGCCCTCACCGCGCTGGTGTGCGTGAACGGCTGGTTAACCCTTAACGCGCACACCCGCCGCTGCTTTCAGATCCGCGAGCGCCTGCTGCATTCCGGCGGCCCGCAGGCATGGGTAGAGGCGCAGCCGCTGTTTCTCTACCCGGCAGACTGGATGGCGGCCCGCGCCCCTCGTCTGGAGGCGGAAGAGGCGCTGGCGCTGGCCCATTTCCAGGGAAAAACCAACCTGCTGCACCGGCTCAGCGCCCTGAAGAAAGCCGACTTCAGCCGCCATGCCGCGCGCATTCGCTGCCCGGTACATCTTATCTGCTCCAGCGACGACATGCTGGTGCCTTCTGTCTGCTCCGCTGAACTGCAGGCGGCAATCCCCGGCAGTCAGAAAGTGGTGATGCGCCAGGGTGGACATGCCTGCAACGTCACCGAGCCGGACACCTTTAACACGCTGCTGCTGAACGGGCTTGCCAGCCTGCTGCACAGCCATGAACCCGCGTTATAAGGAGCTGTAATGAGCGAAGCCATTAATCCCACTGCGCTGGAGACGCTGTTTACCGCCGCGCGCACCCATAACGGCTGGCTGGATATGCCGGTCAGCGACCAGGTCCTGCGCGAGATCTACGACCTGATGAAATGGGGCCCTACGTCTGCCAACTGCTCTCCGGCGCGGATAGTCTTTGTGCGAAGCGCAGAGGGAAAAGAGAAGCTGCGCCCGGCGCTCTCCAGCGGCAACCTGGAGAAAACGCTCGCGGCGCCGGTTACGGCCATCGTGGCCTGGGACAGTGAATTCTACGAGCGCCTGCCCGAACTGTTCCCGCACGGTGATGCCAGAAGCTGGTTTACCACCAGCCCCGCCCTTGCGGAAGAGACGGCGTTTCGCAACAGCTCCATGCAGGCCGCTTACCTGATTTTCGCCTGCCGCGCCCTGGGGCTGGATACCGGCCCGATGTCGGGCTTTGACCGACAAAAAGTCGACGACGCCTTTTTCACCGGCACCACGCTTAAAAGCAACCTGCTGATCAACATTGGCTATGGCGACCCGGGCAAACTTTACGGACGCCTGCCGCGTCTGGACTTCGACGATGCCTGCGGGCTGGCGTAAGGAGCGAACATGACAGCACCGGATAAACAGACCTTTCGCGACGCTATGGCCTGCGTTGGCGCGGCGGTCAATATCATCACCACTGACGGCCCGGCGGGGAGAGCAGGCTTCACCGCCAGCGCGGTATGCAGCGTCACGGATTCACCGCCCACCCTGCTGGTGTGCCTGAACCGCGGCGCGTCCGTCTGGCCCACGTTTAGCGAAAACCGCACCCTGTGCGTGAATACCCTGAGCGCCGGGCAGGAGCCGTTATCCAATCTGTTTGGCGGCAAAACGCCGATGGAAGAACGCTTTGCCGCCGCCCGCTGGCAGAGGGGCGACACGGGCTGCCCGCGGCTGGAGGATGCGCTGGCCTCCTTTGACTGCCGCATCAGCCAGGTGGTGAGCGTCGGCACCCATGACATTCTGTTCTGCGACATCGTTTCGATTATCCGCCACCCGGCGCCGCAAGGGCTGGTGTGGTTTGACCGCGGCTACCACGCGCTGATGCGACCCGCCTGCTGAGGCGCTTTAAGGAGACAGACCATGTTCGGATTTCCCCACTGGCAGTTGAAATCGACCTCCACAGACGCCGGCGTGGTCGCGCCGGATGAACGGCTCCCGCTCGGGCAAACCCTGGTGATGGGCGTGCAGCACGCGGTTGCCATGTTTGGCGCCACGGTGCTGATGCCGATGCTGATGGGGCTGGATCCCAACCTCTCGATCCTGATGTCGGGTATCGGTACGCTGTTGTTCTTTTTTGTCACCGGCGGGCGCGTGCCCAGCTATCTGGGTTCCAGCGCTGCCTTTGTGGGGGTGGTCATCGCCACCACCGGGTTTAACGGCCAGGGGATCAACCCTAACCTGAGCGTGGCCCTGGGGGGCATCATCGCCTGCGGTCTGGTGTACACCCTGATTGGTCTGGTGGTGATGAAGATCGGTACGCGCTGGATCGAACGCATGATGCCCCCCGTCGTGACCGGCGCAGTGGTGATGGCGATCGGCCTGAATCTCGCGCCGATTGCGGTCAGGAGCGTCTCCGCCTCGCCGTTTGAAAGCTGGATGGCGGTGATCACCGTGCTGTGTATTGGCCTGGTGGCGGTATTTACCCGCGGTATGGTCCAGCGCCTGCTGATATTGGTCGGGCTGATTGTGGCCTGTCTTTTCTACGCTCTGCTGGCAAATGTCTTTGGTCTTGGCAAGCCTGTCGACTTCACATTGCTCCATCAGGCCGCCTGGTTCGGTCTGCCGCAAATCACATCACCCGCCTTCAACAGCCAGGCGATGATGCTTATCGCCCCCGTGGCGGTGATCCTGGTGGCAGAGAACCTGGGTCATCTCAAGGCCGTGGCGGGCATGACCGGACGCAGTATGGATCCGTATATGGGCCGTGCGTTCGTCGGCGACGGGCTGGCAACCCTGCTCTCCGGTTCCGTGGGCGGCAGCGGCGTCACCACCTATGCCGAAAATATCGGCGTGATGGCGGTAACCAAAGTCTACTCGACGCTGGTGTTCGTGGCGGCGGCAGTAATGGCGATACTGCTTGGCTTCTCACCGAAATTCGGCGCGCTGATCCACACCATTCCGTCACCGGTTATCGGCGGAGCATCGATTGTGGTCTTCGGGCTGATCGCCGTGGCGGGAGCACGCATCTGGGTGCAGCATCGCGTCGATCTCAGTCAGAACAGCAACCTGATTATGGTGGCCGTCACGCTGGTGCTGGGCGCCGGGGATTTCGCCCTGACGCTTGGCGGATTCACAATTGGCGGGATTGGTACGGCGACCTTTGGCGCCATTCTGCTTAACGCCCTGCTGAGCCGGCGGGAAGCAGCCGCGCCGCAGGGCGAGGTGGTGCATCAGGATTCGTGATACGTCTCCCCTCACCCTAACCCTCTCCCCGAAGGGGCGAGGGGACTGGCTGGTGCGGTCTGTAAGACCAGCACAGGTCTGCATTTCTCCCTCTCCCCTCCGGGGTGTACGGTCCGGGGACATAGTGAACACTTGTTCGGGGACATGGTAGACACTTACAACTAAGGCATAAGAACCCGTTTATGGAGTCGCTTATGCCCTGGGATGC